>JAUWOI010000024.1 GCA_030612185.1 Anaerolineae bacterium | reverse complement strand
CGACGCACTTCACCCACATCGGTAACCCACCCGACCTCAAGCCTGGGCTGAGTGGACACCGCCACAGGTGGGGGCGGGGGACTCGCAGGAGGGGTAGGTGTCTTCCCCATTCCGAAAAGGTTGCGTATGAATTGCATAACTCTGATCTAACTCTCAGGTCTCAGGCAGAGAGCGCATACACGTGACGGTCTGTCGATCCAATGTAGACCACGCCATCCACCACCGTGGGCGACGACGTCACCGGCCCGTCAGTCTGAAAGCGCCACCGCAAGGCGCTCGTTTGAGCATCCAGGCTATAGATAGCCCCATCTACTGAGCCAAAATATACCACTCCATCGGCCACGACAGGGGAAGAGGTCACCTGACCATCCGTAGCGTAGCGCCAGGCGAGATGTCCACCCTCGACGTCCAGAGCATATAGGTAACCATCTACCGAACCAATGAAGACCAGATCCCCGCTGACAACAGGTGAGGACACGACCGCTCCGCCAGTGCGATAGCGCCACGCCGGATAACCCGAGCGGATGTCCAGGCCATAGACGTACCAGTCCTGGCAACCCACGTAGACGCTCCCCTCAGTGAGGGCAGGAGAGGAAGTCACGCCGCGCCGGGCGCGAAAGCGCCAGCGCAATTGACCACTGATGTTCACAGCGTAGACCATTCCCCCCTCACATCCCACGTAGATGGCTTCATTTCCAATGGCTGGCGACGAGCGCACCGGTCCATCCGCTTTGAAGGTCCAGGCGACGCGGCCGCTACGGATATTGGCCGCATAGAGATGCTGGTCGTCTGAGCCGAAGAATACGTGACCAAACGCGACTTGGGGTGATGACCACACGCCGCCTTGGGTGGGGCAAGTCCACGAGATGCGCCCCGTATCCGCGTTGATCGCGTAGAGCACCCGGTCAGCAGAGCCGACGAACACATGCCCTTCATGCACACAGGGGGACGAGGCAATACCCCCCTCAGTGGGATACTTCCACAGGAACTTCCCATTATCGGCATCAACGGCGTAGAGATTGTGGTCGTAAGCGCCGACGTAAACGACGCCGTTATGCACCGCTGGCGAGGAGCGGACCTCGTCCTCGCAGACGAAACGCCACAGGGCCATGACGTCGCCACTGATAAAGGCCGGAGCGCCGAAGGGTGCTGTTCCGCTTATGCCACGGGCCGAACTCAGGCTCATTAGCGCACGCTGCATCTCTTCGGCTGAACCGTAACGGTTGTTGATATCATATTCCAGCGCCCGGCTGACAACTTCCGCCAAGTCACGGGAGATAAGGGGATTTGTCTTATGAATCGGGCGTTCGTGGAAGGAGAACGGCGGTTCCAGTTGCGGATTCTGCTTGCTGAGCAGGTGATGCATCGTAGCCCCCAGGGCATAGATGTCTACCCGCGGTTCGGCGCTGCCTCGATACTGCTCAGGCGGCGAGTAGCCCTCGGTGCCGATCATAGTGCCCTTCTGGCCGCTCTGGAAGATTCTGGCGATCCCGAAGTCCACCAGCCGAATGCGGCTGTGGTTGTCGAGCATGATATTGTCAGGCTTGACGTCACGAAAGACAATTGGCTGCGGCTCGTGGCTATGCAGATAACGCAGCACTTCGCAGACCTGGATGGCCCAATGCACCACCTGTGCCTCCGGCAAAAAGCCCTCGGTCTCGGCCAGGATGGCCCCCAGATTTTTGCCCTCCACATATTCAACGACGAGGTAACTGCGGTCACCTTCAGTGAAGTAGTCGTAAATCTGAACGACGGCCGGGTGACTGAGCGTGGCAAGAATGTTGGCTTCGCGCTCGAAATTCTGCACCATCATAGCCCGCACCTGGGGATCGGTAGCGGTGTTGAACATCTCCCTGACGGCACACAATCGAGTAACGTTAGGGAAACGCAGGTCCTGGGCCTTGTAAACGGCGCTCATGCCGCCAATTCCCAACATCCCTAGGACGCGGTAGCGATTCTGAAGCAAGTGCCCCTCGGAAAGTTGGCCCTCAACACGTTCGAGTGGCTGGACTGAGGCCGGCGTCCTTCCTGAGATATCTGGCTCCCGTGCAACAGGTGCGCTGGAAGAAGAACCGGCTACCGAAATGTGATGGGTCTCAAGGGACTTCATACTTGGGTTCACTTTCACGCTTCACGTATCACGTCTGATATAATTATAAGCCAAATGGGCAAACATGCAATTGGACATGAGTACCATTAATGGTGTACCACGGTCAGCGTAGGCAGCGGTACGGCGACGGAACAGGTGAAGTCGAGGTCTATTGCAAGGGATTGAAGTAGTTGTAGGTGGCAGTAGCGATGCTGGCCATAAGGGATGCACTTTCCTCCCATGCCAACCACTCAGGGCGATAAAAAAAGGCAACCAGTACGAAATCACCGCCTGGGCTGAATACAAGCGCCGCGTCGGCGTGCGTGTCACTGGTCCAGCCGTGTTTGTGCGCTACGCTGGTCCCCACTGGCACCCCGGCCTCGATGAGACTATCAATACGGTTCATAGCCATCCACTCGATCATCTGACCGCACTCATCAGCGGCAAAAGCACCAGGGTAAGCAACCATCAGTGCACCGCCGCCGTGGCTGCACTGATAGATCATCTCCAACAGCAACCCCACGTCCAGCGGTGTAGTCTGCATACAGGGGTCAGGCTCGGTGGTGATGTCGGTACGGGAATTGGCCGGGGTGACGATAGTCGGCGGGACGCTCTCCTCCTCGTCGTAGGGAGTCGCCATGAAGGTATTGACCAACCCCAGGCGGAGCATCGAGTCTGTGAGGTTCTTGGCCCCCTGGCCCCCATCGCCGTCGCCAATGACGTCACACAGCAACGAATTGGCAGCGACATTCTCACTGAGTGTCATCGTCTCACTGAGCAACCCGGTCATTTCGACGTCTGGACTACGGTCGAGGACGCGGTAGGTTTCTTCCAGGACGGCAATCTTGAGCACATCCAATCCAGCGTAGGCGACGTCAGCATTGATCTCCAATTCGTCCCCGGTTGTCAAACCCTTGACGAAGATGCCTGGTATCAGGCCCTCGTGATCATCCAAGAGAGACTGGAGTAACTGGCCCAGCACCTCTATATCCAGTGGTGGCGCTTCCTCCGTCCGCACGACCAATTCGACTTGCCGGTCAGTAGGCGAGACCAGGACAGCAGCGAGCCGGGCACGAGAGACCTCGACGTCAAGTTCGCTACCTGACTGGCCAACGCGGAAGGTCAGGCTGGCTGGGAGTGGGACCGGCTCCTGCGACGGCCGATCATACTGCCTGGCGACGCGAGCCAGAAAGCCATCAAGCCGCTCGTCCGAGTAACTGACCGCCACAGGGATGTCTACCGGGTCGGGAGGGCGACGCAGAAGGTGAGCCATAAAGCCATTGAGCCCACCCCGTGCAGCCAGCACCGCATCCAGATTAGCCTCTGTCTCCTCGGCGTTGTAGCGCAACTCAACGCTAGCGGGAGACAGAGACAGCCGCTGCTCCTGGTATGTTAGTTCCACGGGTGTGGCAAAGGCCACTTCGAGAACATTCAGCACCTGTTCGCGCGTCATCCCCTCCACAGGCATATCGGCCACTGTCATACCAGCGGGCAAGGTGCGGCTGGCCGAGAGATAGTCGAAGTACTGCCAGGTGAGAAAGAGTGCCGCGACAGCAACGATGAGAATGATCCAGGCAATACATCCGGTTACACGCCGCAAGGGATTCCCTCCACTTCGCAGATACAGGAGATTATAGCACAGGTATGAATGTGCGCCAAGCGTGCGCAGCCAGCCGCTAGCGACTGGCTGCTGGCCGCTAACTGCTGACCAGCGCGCCCTCGTGCCGGGCGATGGCAGCAGCGATGAAGGCGTTGAAAAGAGGATGAGGCCGGTTGGGGCGAGACCTGAACTCAGGGTGAAACTGACTACCGATCATAAAGGGATGATCGGCCAGTTCGGCGATCTCGATCAGTCGCCCGTCAGGTGAGAGCCCGCTAAACACGAGCCCCGCCTCTGCCAGCATGTCACGGTAGGCGTTGTTCACCTCGAAGCGGTGACGATGCCGCTCCTGAACCTCCGACTCACCATAGGCCACAGCCGCTTTCGTCCCAGGCACCAGGCGGCAGGGATACAAGCCCAACCGCATCGTGCCGCCCAGATCCACAATCGTTCGCTGCTCGGGCATCAGGTCAATCACAGGATACTTGGTGTTAGGGTCAAACTCGGTGCTGTTCGGTTCCTCGCTGTCCAGGACATGACAAGCCAGTTCGATGATCATCACCTGCAAGCCCAGGCACAGCCCCAGGTAGGGAACCCCGTTCTCCCGCACCCAACGCGCTGTGGCGATCTTGCCTTCGATGCCCCGGTAGCCAAAGCCGCCGGGCACGACCACGCCGGCTACCTCTTCCAATTCATCCCAACCCCGACCACGCTCAAGTTCCTCGGAACTGACGTAGTGCACAGCGGCGTCCCACCCGTGTGCCAGGGCTGCGTGGCACAGCGCCTCACGCACACTGATGTAGGCGTCGTGGAGTTCGACGTATTTGCCGACGATGGCAATGGGCAGCGACGGCTTGGGAGTGCGGATGCGAGCCACAAGTTCGCGCCACTCCCCCAGGTCAGGGGCCTCCGTCTCCAGCCTCAGCCGCTCGACGATGAAGTCGCCCAGACCGGCATCCTCCAGGATCAGTGGTATCTCATACAGCACCGGCGCGGTCACCAGCGGGACGACGGCCCGCTGCTCGACGTCGCAGAAAAGCGCGATTTTGTCACACAGCGCGCCATCCACCGGGTAGTCAGCGCGAGCGATGATAACGTCGGGCTGGATACCGATGGAACGCAGTTCGCGCACGCTGTGCTGAGTGGGTTTGGTTTTTAATTCACCGGTAGCACCGATGTGGGGCAGGAAAGTGACGTGGATGTAAAGCGTGTTCTCAAACCCCACGTCCCGGCGCATCTGCCTCAACGCCTCCAAGAAGGGCAACCCCTCAATGTCGCCGACCGTGCCGCCGACCTCGACAATCACCACCTCGGCTCCGCTCCGCTCGCCGACTAACGCGATGCACCGCTTGATCTCATTGGTGATGTGCGGGATGACCTGGATGGTGCCCCCCAGGAAGTCGCCCCGGCGCTCCCGGGCGATGACCTCCGCGTATACCTGGCCAGCAGTGACGTTGCTGGCCTGGGTCAGGTTCTCGTCAATGAAACGCTCGTAATGCCCCAGGTCCAGGTCGGTCTCGGCACCGTCGTCAGTGACGAAGACCTCACCGTGCTGGTAGGGAGACATCGTCCCCGGGTCCACGTTGATGTAGGGGTCGAGTTTCTGGATGGAGACACGTACGCCCCGTGCCTTCAACACCCGGCCGACGGAAGCAGCCGCCACCCCTTTGCCCACACTGCTGATCACCCCGCCGGAGCAAAAAATATACTTACGCATTGCTCTTATCCGACTTTCAAGAGAAGCGGGGAGGATCGCTCGGGGGCGACTCTCCCCACACATGAATGGAACTGACTTCACAACATCCGCTGAGCCCACAAAGCCAGCTCAGATTGGCTCTGCTCCCTCCACACAGGCTACGAAATGCCTACAGAAAAGCAGCCAAGGCCTCGGCTGTCCGCCGCATATCCAGGAAAACGAGACCCAATTTGGCCTCTTTGCGCGCCAGCACCGTAAGCACCGCCTCCTCGCCCACCGACATCAGGATGACATAGCCGTCGTTACCCTTGATGTAGACCTGATTCAGCACACCGCGTCCCAACTCGCTGGCGATGCGCTCGCCTAAGGAAAGCATCGCGGCCGACATCGCCGACACTCGGTCCTCCTCCACGCTAACCGGGAGTGCGGAAGCCATAATCAACCCATCCACGCTGACGATGGCTGAGGCCTCAATGTCAGGCGTGCTGGCCTGCAGATCTCGTAGCCGATCTACCAGCAGTTCTGTGCGTGACTTCGCCATCCTCGTCTCCTTCACCTATACCTACGATGCACTATATCACAAGTCCTGTGCAGTGTCAAATGCACCCCAACATATGACGAAACCTCAAGAATCACCAGACGTCGCTAACTAAACGTCGGCTCCAGGAGAACCCGGTACACGCCAGCGCTAGCGGGACTCTACGGCCGCCGCCTCACGGATGCGCTCCCACGCGGCCTCGACCGCCACCAGATCCTCCGGTCGCTCGGGCACTTCTCCGTAGTGCACAGCGATGTAGGCTTCGGTGATGCGTGTCACGTCCTCACGGTTGTTGGGGAAAGAGCGCTCAAGAGTCGGCAGGTACTCGTATGGGGTCTCGTAGGGAACGCGGGGGTAGCCCCGCTCCGCGGCCAGCGCGCCCATATGGGCATAGATGCGGCGAATCGTCATAGCGGCGAGGAACCGACCCACGAGGGAGCGGCTCAAGGCGGCCGGCTGCCCCACCCAGTCGGCGGCGTCCACGCCGCAGCACGTCGCGCAGGCGGCGGCGCAGATACACCCCCTCCCACACCGACTCACGCTCCTCGTCGCGGCGTTTCCCTGCCCGCACACGCAGCCGGCGGAGTGATAGAGCCACCAGCAACAGCAGGAATAGCACACCTACGATGATGCCGACCGCCCTCGCCAGCGCCAGTTGGTCGGCTGTGAAGAGCGATTGCTCAGAGCGCGCCTCCTGCCCCGCCAATGACTCGGGCAACTCCATCTTGCGGATGACCTCATCCAAGAAACGCCCGAGTTCGTGTTGCCGGAAAAGGGGCAGCAGCAGTGTTACCATAATCTGCGCAATCCAGGCCATGACGTAGATTACACCGATCAAGGCAATACGCAGCACCTGTAACGCCGGCACGAGTAAAAGGCCGATGTTCTCGCCAGTCAACAAAGCCGCCAGGCCAGCCGCTAATAGAAGGACGGCCAGGCTGGTTACCACCAGCGTCATCAGCCAGCCGAGGCCAAACGGCGACTGGCTGCCCCCGTACTGCCGTCCCACCTCTTCGGCTCGCGCCAGCGCGATCCCCAGCAGACTGGCGAAAAAAAAGACGAACACGAAATGATGGTAGGGCCAGGGAAGAATAGAGCCGCTCAGCGCCAGGGTGACAGCGAGCATCACCAGACCTGAACGAAAACGAAAGGCAACGCTCCCGCTATCAAGCCGGCGATGGGCCAGTACCAATCCCCGCCACCACAGGAACAGCACCAACAGGAAAATGCGCACATCGTGTGGTAGGTTCTCCCGTTGCAGGTCACTGAAGATGCCAACCAACCAGGTGGGGTCCAAGAGGCGCACTTGAGCGTGAAGGAACTGGTGAATGACCAGTAACCCACTCACCAAGACCCCCGTCCCCAGCAGGCTGGAACGCAGAGCGGGCCGCAGAGACAGATGCAGCGTCAGGCGAGCCAGGTAATGCACCGCCAGCACCGCGCCGAGGAGAGCAGCCGTTAAAGCCACTGGCTGAGTTGGGACAATGGAGGAAAGCAACACAACAAAAAGAGGTGTGAAGACACAGACATCCATCGTTCCCAGGGCAAGGAACACCAACTCGCGGCGGGCGTGAGCATGAAACCTATCCACCTCGCACCTTTCTACCTTCCCCCCCCAATAGAGGGAGACAACCCGGCGGCCCGCAGCGATGTCATCACGTCATAACGCCCCTCGCTGGGCCGCTGGAAGGCCAACGTGGAGAAAGGCAGGTGACAGATGGTGACCCCATCCAGTTGCGGCGGCGGCTCGTCGGCCAGCGAGACCAAGACCATCCGCCGCCCGGCGTCCCGCAGACGCAGGATCGTCGCGTCGCCAACCCGTCGGTTACGATGGCCGTCACCACGACCAATGTGGCCCCCCAGGGCAGCCGGGGGCTCTCCCGGCGCAGCAGTTCCTGGATGGAAGAGGTGGCGAAACTGGTCACAGCGGCCAGCGTTTCCAGAATGGCGGCCAGTTGGTCCGGCGAGCGACCCGGCAGCACACGGATGGGCTGATCGGAAAGCCGCATACAGCCATTGGCCACCAGCCCCACCTTGTACTTCTGTCCCACGGCCCAGGTGGCGATGGAGCCCGCCACGCTGATGGTACGCTCGAACAGTTCTGGAATGACACCCTGCCAATTGTGCTCAAACGTGGAGACGTTCAGCAGGACAACCAGGCCGAGCGTCGTAGTCGGTTCATTAACCCGCACCTGTAACTCGCCCCGGTGGGCGGTGGCCTTCCAGTGAATACGGCGCAGGCTGTCTTCGGGCCGATAGTCACGGATGCCGATGGTGCGCAAAGGATCTTCCAGCAGGCGACGGCGGGCTTTTCGTTCGCCGAACAGTTCCTTGGACGGCAACCCCAGGTCCTCAAGCGGCCAGATGCGAGGGTAGACGACCAACCTGTCGCGGTTCTTACGGTCCTCCTGCGCCTCGAATAGAGTGAAGACGTCACCCGACTTGAGGTGCACCGGCCCCAGCGCGTAGACGCCCCGTGCGGTACATTCGAGTTCATAGTGCCGGCTGACCCGCTCGTACCAGTGCATAGAGAGGACTGCATCAAGTGTGCCGATCTGGGGGACGTAGGTCGGCATAAGCACGCCCCGCACCAGAGGCATGACCATCGGGACCTCGTCGCTGACCTCCAGCCAGGTCAAAGGTAGAAGTTTGTGGTTGGCGATGCGCACCGTCATCTCGAACGTCTCACCGGGGAAGGCACACCGCTTGTCGAAACGACGCTCGTACTCGACGTGGCGCAGCGACAACCGCTTCCACCACCAGGCGACGGGGATAACGGTCAGGATACAGGCCGCCAGGGCGAAGAGGGCGCGCTGACGGACGATCAGCCCGATAACAATGAACAACGCCGCCATCTCGAACCAGACGGGGCTGAACTGGGAACGGCGCTCGTCCACCCGTTCCTGCATCACAACCTCTCTACAGGCACCGGCACCGTCTCGATCACATCCATCAGCACGTCGGCTAGCCGGCGACCCCGCAGCCGGGTCGCGGGGCTGATGAGGATGCGATGGGTGAGGACATAGGGAGCCAGCAGTTTGACGTCGTCGGGTAGGACGTACTTACGCCCACGGATGGCAGCCAGCGCCTGAGCACATTTGTACAGCGAGAGCGTCCCGCGCGGGCTGACTCCCAACTGAACGTCCTTGTGGCTTCGCGTGGCACGGACGACGTCTACGATGTAGCCGCGCACCGATTCCTCGACCCGCACCTCCCGCACCTGTCGCTGTATGGCGACCAACTCGTCGGGGGTAGTGACCGGCTCCAGTTCATCCAACGGGTCCTCTCGCTCAAAGCGGAGCAGGATGGCATGCTCCTCCTCCTTCGTCGGATAGCCGATGGGAAGTTTGATCAGGAAGCGGTCCACCTGCGCCTCCGGCAGGGGGAAGGTGCCTTCCAATTCGATCGGGTTCTGCGTGGCCATCACCAGAAAGGGGCGCGGAAGGAAATAGGTTACACCATCCACGGTGATCTGCTGTTCCTGCATCGCCTCCAGCATGGCCGACTGGGTGCGCGGTGTGGCGCGGTTGATCTCGTCGGCCAGCACAACCTGCGACATCAGCGGCCCAGGACGAAACTCGAACTCCTGCGTCTTCTGGTTGAAAAAGCTGATGCCGGTGACGTCGGAAGGGAGCAGGTCGGGGGTGAACTGGATGCGGCGGAAGGTGCAGCCCAGGCTGGCAGCAATGGACTTCGCCAGCGTGGTCTTGCCGATGCCGGGCACGTCCTCGATGAGGATATGCCCCTCGCAGAAGATGGCGACCAGCGCCAGGTTTATCACCTCGTCCCTACCGACGATGACTTTCTGGATGTTCTCGCACACATGGGCGGCGACTTCGGCGATCATTTTAGTCTCCTGTCTTAGTGGTTAGTTGTTAGCAGTAGACAGTTAGCAAGGGCCTGCAATTAGAATACCTTCGAGTGGGTCATTTGGTTCAGTCCTACAGTCCTTGCACCAAAGACGAGTATAGCACAAAACAGGAGCAAAGGGTACTCTACGTATGGGGTTTTCAGCAGGCGAAATCCAATATGCGGGGATATGTCACAGCCTTGACGAAATCACGCTATCGCCCGTTTGTCCCCAATATGGTACGCTCCAAGACTGGCGTTGCCCATATTTGATGACTATGCTATAATCAAACTCAGGATACAGGCGTACACGTCCTCATCTGAAGGAGCAGGTACAATGGCAAGGAAACGAGTCAGTATGGGCGACCGTCGCAAGGCAAGGGAATACGAGAAGCAGGGCATTCAGGCCTACGGTGGGTGGGACGTTGACCGGGCCATTGAGTGCTTCGAGGCCGCCATCCACCTCGTCCCTGATGAACCAGATTACCGGCTTCACCTGGCACGGACGTTGGCTCGCAGCGGCGGCTTCGACCAGGCATTGCGAGCGCTGGCCGACTTCATGCGGCTGGAGCCCGAGTCGCCACTGCAGGATCGCTTCGAGCAACTCTTTGCCAGCGGGATGGACGAGGTAGAACTGCTGCTCACCGACAAGATGACTACAGCAGGGATGCCCATCGAGGAGATCGGCGCTGCCATTCAGATGTGGCTGGAGTACCGCATCACTCTCGGACGCGACGCGCTCATCATGCGCAAGCCGGAGACCTGGGCGGCAGCGATCGACTACACAGTGCGCAAAGTCAACCTGCGTCCTATGAAGCGACGGGATATCGCAGCACTCTACGGCGTCAGCAATGGGGCCGTGAGAGACCGGCACAGCGATCTAATACACGCACTCGACGTGATGCCATGCGACTACCGGTACTTCACGGGCAAGGAGAACCCGTTGGACAAACTGGTTGAGGCTGCGGAATTGCTGGAACAACTGGAGGCCCGTTTTCAGGAGCCGTAGCGCAACAACCAGGTTGCGACGCTTCACTCAATAGCCGATCAAGAGGAAATCTACGGCCGCAGTTTCGATGACTACAACTCACTGGAGCGCGAACTGACGGGGTATTGTGCTACGTTCGCCTACGATGGGATGAATGTGGCATCGTGAAGCGCGAACGATTCCTCCTACTCTTGAGCCACGGGAATAATGAACGAGAAGGTGCTGCCCTTGCCCACCTCGCTCTCGACCCAGATTTCACCGCCCTGCAGTTCCACCAGGCTCTTGGTGATGACAAGTCCCAGCCCGGTCCCCGGCACACCACGTACGGCAGGGTCATCGGCGCGGAAGTACTTGGTGAAGAGACGCTGCTGATTCTCAGGTGTCATGCCTACACCCGTATCGGTCACCGAACACAGTACGAATTCGTCCTGCCCCGTGGCGTCCCGTCCATCCGACCACCGTTGAGCGCGAATTGCGATATGCCCCCCCTCAGGCGTGTACTTGTAGGCATTGCTCACCAGATTAGTCAAGATCTGCACCAACCGATCCCGATCACCCCTCACCGGTGACAAGTCGGCTGGAACCTCCACTTCCAACGTCTGCTGCTTGGCCTCGATTTGCCCTCGGATAGTGCGCAACGCCTCACCGATCACCCTCTCAATAGACACGCTCCTAAACTCCAGCCGCATGCGGCCACCCTCAATGCGCGAGATGTCCAATAGACTACTGACCAGCGTGTTCAAGCGATCCACATTCGACCGTACCGTCCCCAGGAAATTGCTCTGCGTTTCGGTCAGTTCGCCAGCGACCCCCTGGATCAACAGGTCCGTGTAGCCCTTAATCGAGGTCATCGGCTGCTTGAGTTCGTGGGAGACGAAGGAGACGAACTCGGTCTTGGCTTCGTTAGCACGGCGGACCTGCTCGAAGAGACGGGCGTTCTCAATGGCGATGGCCGCGTGGTCGGCCAAGCGAGAGACGAACTCCAGCGCCTCACCGTTCAAGCAGCCCTTCCGGGAGGACTCCAGCACCACGACGCCGACGATCTGATCCTCCCGACGGATGGGCACTGTCAACTGGGCCACCATCCCCGGTACCACCGACACGTTATCGGGGTCATTCTCCGCGTCCTCCACGAGTTCGGATTTGCCGGTCTGCACCACTCGCCCGACGACTCCCCGTTCTAGTGGCCAAATCTCTTCATCGCGAGTGGAGACCAGTTCCTCCGGGTATCCCCGGTTGGCCAAGAAGCGCAACCCGCGCAGCCCGTCCTCCGTCTCGATAATCGCCGCTATGAGCCCGATGTCCGCCCCCGTTGTGCGCAGCGACCAGTCCAGCGTCAGGCCCATCACCTGATCATAATCCAGGGTAGCGTTGAGTTCCCGGTCAATGCGCTGCATCATCGAGAGTTCTTCGACCCGTGCAGAGAGAGCCTGATCGGTTTGGGTGAACAGCCGGGCATTCTCGATGGAAATAGCGGCATTGGTTGCAAACGCCGTCAGCAATCGCTCGTCGTCCTCGTCAAATGGCACACTATCGCGCCGATTGAGCAGTTCGACCACGCCAATAGTGTGCCCCCGGCTGACCATTGGCACGGCAATGATGGAGCGAGTAATGAACCTGTCATCAAGGTCCCGGTACCAACGCTGGTCAGACTGCGCGTCCCTGATGATAACCGGCTTGCCCTCCTGAATCACTGCGCCCACGACGCCGGTGCCAGGGGAGAGACGTGTGCCCACCAGGTCGGCAGAGCCTGGACCGGTGGTCACCTCGAAGACCAGTTCGCCGGTGCCTTGATCTACCAGCACCAGCGATCCGGCCTCAGCCTGGAGGAGTGCGACCGCTTTGTCCATAATCAGGTTCAGCACCGTCTGCAGGTCCAAGGTCGAGGTGATGACACTGCCAACCTCGTTGAGGGCAGTCAACTGCCGGGCGTGTTCCCCCATCTCTTGATAGAGACGTGCTTTGTCCAGAATCGCAGCCGCCTGGTCGGCGATGGCGGAGAAGATCTCCAATTGCTCGTCGGAATAGGTCACGGCGGGATCGAAACTGGAGACGTTCATCACCCCAATGACCTGGTCGCCAGCGTTGAGCGGCACCCCTATCCAGGCTCTCCCCGGCCGGCCTCCGGGTGTGATCTCCCGGCGGAGACATTCCTGGATGTATTCATCTGCCACAATGGGCCGCCTCGTGCGCACGATTTCTCCGGTCAGGCCCATCCCCACCGACCACTCATCGTCCGGGTACAACCGCTCGCCGTCTTCGACGTAGAAGGCGAATGAGAGAGTTTCCCTCTCTGGGTTGTACAACGCTACGTAGAAATTGCTGGTATCGAGCACGCGGCTGGTCTGAGCATAGATCAACTCCATCAGGTCGTCCACACCCATCGTGAAGTTGACCGCCTGCCCAACCCAGCGCAGCACGTCCACCTCCGTCATCCGCCGCTCAAGGTCACTGATGAGACGTGCTTTCTCCAGGGCCACCGCTACATTAGAGCCAAGTGCCTCCAGGGTGACCAGGTCGTCCGAAGAGAAAGGCGCACCGCTGCACTTGGGTCCCAGTGTCAGCCAGCCGTGGCCCGGTACTGGCACGAAGAGAGCAGGACGCAGGACGTCCAGTGATTCGCGCTCGGCCACCAGATGAGGGGGCAGGGGGCGACCCTGGTAGAGGTAGGTGCTTGCGCGCCGCTTGAGCATCTGGTGAGCGAGCGGGCCCTCCCGGATGAAAGTCACAGATGAAAATGGCCTGCTTCCAATGACGTGAGGTACGTAACACGCGCGCTGCGGATCATGTAAGAACAAGGCGGCGAATTGCGGGCGACAGGCTGCCTCCAGTGTCTCATCTAGAACACCCAGGACCGATGACATTTCCACAGTCTCGGCCAGCCGGCTGGCAAAGCGTCGTACTATGCGATGATGGTCAACCGCTTCGCGCAGGAAGATACGATCCACCAAGCGCTGCAGACGTATCCACACCGGGTTCAGGAGCAGCGTCAGCAAAAAGATGAAGATACCCAGGACGAGAGGATGACTGGCCTGCAGCGTCAGACCGAACACGCGGCTGATCAAATAGAGGAAAAGGAAATACATCCCAACCACCCCGGTGCTCAGCAGCGTATAGGCAACGCCTCGGCTAACCACCAGGTTGATGTCTAACAGACGATAGCGCAAGATGGCGTAAGCGATAGACAGAGGGAATAAGACAAGCCAGGGCAGAATGAGCACTGGAGGGAAGGCCCCACCAGCGTAGCGGCTGATGAGAAACCAGGCCGCTATCGGCCCGAAGGCTAGTAGGCCACCCCATAGAATGGTCCGCGCCTGGGCCTGCACGACAGGCGACTGGGAGCGACGATATCGGTAGACCATCATCGCCAGAATAGCAACAACGCCCGCAATCCCAAAGGCAAAGGCCGCATACCAGGTGTCGAAGTAGGCTGTAGGTGCCTCGAAATTCAAGAGAGAGAATTGATTGACGATGGCGATGACCGCGCCCGGCACGTAGGACAGATAGCGAAGGGAAGGTGCACGATCAAGAAATCGCGCCCGCTGGGGGAATACCAGTGCCAGGTGAATGGCAACGCTGCCAACCAGAGAGATGGCAGCAATCCACACACGCGGAAGGCGGTGAGTGGTGTAAACGTCGAACAGCAGGCCCAGGCTCAGTGCGACCATCACACACAGCATCGCAAACACGCGCCCAGCCGGTTCGTGCCGTCGCGCCAGGAAGACCCAGGTGCCGATCCCCAGATAAATCAGCCCCAGGAGGTAGGGCAGGGCAAAAAAATTGGTCAGCCCCTTGATGGGAAAAGACTCCAGGTGCACGTGGACGCCACGCAGTGCGCCGTCCTCGCCTCGCGCCGTCAGTGTAACCACGTCACCAGGCTCGTGCTGTGCCAGTGCGCGCATCAACGCCGTGGTACTTTCCAGCAACCGACCGTCGAGGGCGGTCAGGTGGTCGGGGAAGTGAAGGCCGGCAGCATAGCCGGGCCAGGTAGAGTCGCCCAGATTGTTGACGATCAGGGTAGGCTCGGTGAACAGGCCGGGGAAAGGAATCAACGTCGTGCGCCAGGCCAGGAAGGCGGCCCAGGTCAGAAGTAGCACCGTCGCAGCAAGTACCACCACGACGATCCACATCTGTGGGGTCATCCTGCCCTGGAAGTGTCCAAGAGTTTGGGGATCGCCTGCATCTCCCACGTCGCTCACCTCACGCGCTGTCCGATGCCATACACTGGCACTATTTTAGCACAGAGGCGGCGAATTGTCTATAGTCTCTCCACCCCACAGACAGATCAGTTCGAGGGAGTTACGCAGTTCGTCGGTGTGTCCGCAGACGTAGCGACCGACGTTAAAGTCACCCTCAACACTCGCTATGCCCGCAGGCATAACACCTCCGGCAGCCCTCCTCGTTCACCAATGCCGCGTGTCCGCACTCTGGACACAAGTCGCCCGCGGGGAACAGCGACAACTGCTCTATTCCCTCCGTTTCACCCGGCGACTCGACCATCCCCAGGTGCTCGGCCAACACCTGCGCCACGCCGTCGGGCAGGCTCCGCACCCGGTCGCGCCCAAAGCCCAGAGGCCGTCCGCCACCGATGCCCTTCAATTGTTTCACCACCTGCTTGAGCCGGCGCGTCGCCGAGAGCGGCGAGGGGACACGGAGGATAAGCGAGATCAGTCGCCCGATGGCCTCCGCCACCGCCGCAGTATCCGACCCCGCCTTGCCCACATTCAAGAAAACCTCGAAGGGCTCACCGTCGCCGTTGATATTGACGGTGATGTAGGCTGTCCCAAGCGGCGTGCCCAGATGATAGGTCTTGCCATCCAGACGATGCGGACGAGGCCGCACGGTCGTAAGCACCATCGGCGTCCCACGGGCCTGTTTTCTGGCCCGCCGCGTTGCCTCCGTCTCCAGCACCACTTTCTCCCGCGAGCCGGTCACGTAGACTGCAAGCCCTTTGCAGCCCAGTTTCCATGCCAGTTGGAAAGCCCGATCCACATCGTCAGGAGTGGCTGTAGCGGAGAAATTGATCGTCTTCGATATGCTCGAGTCCACAAATGCCTGGAGCGCCGCCTGCATGCGCACGTGCTCCTCGGCGGTGATGTCTCCGGCGACGACGAAGACATCGCGCACTGCGGGAGGTACATCCTCAACGTTTTGACAACTCCCGGTCACCATTACCTGCTGGACGATACGCTCACGTGCTGCATCATCCAGTCCAGCCTCCCTTAACGCCTGTAGGAAGAGCGGGCTTACGTATTGGAGTTCCAGGTCCTTGCCATTGTCGTTCACACGGCGCACGTACGCCAGTGCGAAGACCGGCTCGCAGCCGTAGGCCTCACAACCGGAGACGGTGGCGATGGTTCCGGTCGGAGCCACAGTCGTCTGGGCAGCATTATGGATACCGTAGCGCCGGATGCCCTCGACAATCGCCTCCCAGTCCAGATGCGGCCGGCCCCACTTCTCCAGCCGCGTGTAGGGGATCAGAGGCCGTGGCACCGTCCAGCGTAGGACTTCGGCGAGCTCAGTCAAGCCGTCATCGGGGTCGTAGATACTGCCCCGGATCGCAGGAAACGGCCCGCGCTTCCGTGCTAACTGGATGCTGGTACGCATCGCGTGGTAGCGGATGAACTCCATCACCTGTGCTGCTAACTCCTGAGCCTCCTCACTGCCGTAGCACACCCGCAGGTGATACAGCAGGTCACCCAACCCCATTATGCCCAGCCCGATACGGCGGGTGCGGTGGGCCGCCTCCTTAAGTTGCGGCACCGCTGGCACGTAGGCATTGGCATTAATCACGTCGTCCAGGAAGCGCACCGCCAGTTCGACCGTCTCCCGCAGATTCTCCCAGTCCACCGCCGGGTGACCATTGTCTCCATGGCTCACGTGCCGCGCCAGGTTGACCGAGCCCAGGCAGCAGTTCTCGTAGGGCAACAAAAATTGTTCTGCGCAGGGATTACTCGCCTCATACTCCCCCAGGTGCGGACACGGATTATCCCGGTTAGCCATATCCAAGAACAAAACGCCCGGCTCCCCGTTGCGGTGGGCTCCGGTGATAATCTCGTCGAAGATCTCTCGCGCCCGCACAGTCTTCCAGACCTTGCCATCCTGAGAGCCCACCAGATCAATCGTGCCGTCCTCCTCCACCGCCCTCATGAAAGCGTCGGTCACGCCGACGGAGATGTTGAAGTTTGTGATGGAGTTCTCGTTGCTTTTGCAGTGAATGAACTCACGGATGTCAGGGTGATCAACCCGCAGCACGGCCATATTTGCCCCACGGCGCGCCCCACCCTGACTGACGATCCCGGAGGCGACGTCGAAGACCTGCATGAAGCCCACCGGCCCCGTGGCCCGGCCCCCACTACTGCGTACCACAGCCCCCCTGGGGCGCAGGCGGGAGAAAGAGAAGCCCGTTCCACCACCAGTCTGCTGGATAAGCGCCGCATCGCGCAGAGTCTGGAAGATGCCATCCTCCTCGCGGCCCATGTCATCGGAGATGGGCAATACAAAACACGCAGATAGCTGCGCAAGCGGCGTCCCGGCCCCCGTGAAGGTCGGCGAGTTGGGCAAGAAGCGCAGGCTGGTGATTAGATCATAAAAGATTCCACCTACCGCCGCTACGTCATCGCCCCACTCTTCTTCAACAGCGGCGACGTGGAAAGCCACACGCTGGAACACCTGCTCGACCGTCTCCGCCGGCTGACCATCAGGCCCTCTGCGTAAGTAGCGACGCTTCAGGACAGCAAGCGCGTTTTCAGTTAACCTGACCTCATGTCCCATCTGCTGCCCAGATAATGAGAATACCGTTGGTTGAGCTATGTCTAGCATCGCTGTCTCCCTTCATGAAAAACCACACTTGCCCTATTCCCGCTCCCCCAACAGGCGATCAATCTCGGCCCGCACTGCCTCCAGGTCCCCCAGACCTAGAAAGACAATGGCGTAACGAATATAAGAGACCGGGTCCAATGCCTTGAGTTCCTCGATGGTAAAATCGCCGATCACACGGCTGGGAATCTCCGTCTTGCCCAACTGACGAATATGATCCTGAACCCGATCCACCACTCGTTCCAGGTCATCGCCCGAGATAGGCCGCCTAGCACAGGCAGTGCGCAGGCCCGCAAGCAACTTCTCGCGGTTGAACTCCTCCCGCCGATCATCTCGCTTGACCACCAACGGGGTAGTCAGGACAGCTCGCTCGATTGTGCTAAAACGCTGCCCACACGCTTTGCACACACGGCGACGACGCACACCGCGTGCATTGCGAGTTGTA
>JAUWOI010000162.1 GCA_030612185.1 Anaerolineae bacterium | reverse complement strand
CGGCCTGTTTCTCGGTGCCGCGATCTACACCTACATGGCAAGTCGCACTATGTGGGCCATCTATCTTCTGTTTTTGGTCTATCTTTTCGTGCTCCGTCTGATTGGCGTACGACGTTCTCTCTTTCGTCAGCAATGGTTGGGGGTTGTGCTCATGTTACTCATAGCAGCCCTCGTCGCCGCTCCGCTGATTCACTTCCTGGTCACCCATCCGGGAGCAGAACAACGACTTGGGCAACTGGGGGCACCGTTGTGGCAGGCTGCACAGGGCGATTTCAGCGGCTTATGGCGCAACATATTCCGCTCCCTGCCCATGTTTACCTTCCAAGGCGACCCGTTGTGGCTCTACAATATCTCCGCCCGCCCGCTGCTCGACCCTGTGAGTGGGTCACTTTTTTACGCTGGCATTCTCGTATGTCTGTGGCACTGGCGCGACCCGCGCTACACTTTCTTGCTGCTCTGGCTGATCGTCGGCGTCAGCCCTGCGCTGGTTACCGGCCCTGATGCCACCGTCTTGCGTTCTATCGCGGCCCAACCCGCCGTCTTCATTATCGCGGCCCTAGCGTTGGCAACCATCCTCCGCTTTCTACGCGAGCGAACCGGGCGATGGGCACAAGTCGTGGGGATCGGATGTGTCATCGTCTCCATCGCTGGCATTGGCCTACGCACCGCGCACGACTACTTTGTCGTCTGGGGAGAGCATCGGGACGTCCGCGTGGCCTACCATCACGCACTGGTTCAGGAGACTCGCTACCTTGATACACAGTCCGAGGGTGGAACAGTGGCGTTCTCCTCCATTTACCCCGGTCGTTTCCACGATCCCTACACAGTAGAGATTGCCCTGCACCGCGACGACCTATCCCTGCGTTGGTTCGATAGCCGGTTCGCGCTCGTCTTCCCAGCCGGAGGGGAGACCCGCGTGATCATTCCCACCATCGCTCCACTCGACGAGACGCTAGAGCCAATCTTCGAGGAGCACGCATCCCACATTCACACCGAGAATCTCCGGCCCGATGATTTGATCTCTCGCTTCGACGTTTATCGCTTCGACGCAAGCGGTGCACTGGCGTCGTTCCTCTCGACTGCAAAGGACAATCCCGTCTACTGGTGCTCGTTCGATGCATTCTCTGCCGACGAGCCACAGGCAGCCTACGAATCGCTCGTTCTCCCGGTTGATGTAGGTCATGTAATCGAGTTGGCAGGCTATGACCTGCGCACGCCAGCCATCAGGCCAGGTGAAGAGGTGGAACTGCTGACGGTGTGGCGCGTCCGCGCTCCCTTTACCACCGAAGCCATCATGTTTGCCCATTTACTCGACCACGGTGGCCATGTCGTTGGCCAGGTAGACCGGCTGGACGTTCCTTCGTGGCACTGGCGGTCGGGCGACGCTTTTATACAACTACACCGCTTTCAGATAGACGCCGATGTGCCACCCGGCCTTTATCACCTGGAAGTGGGCATCTACACCCACGAAGGCTTGGCACGCCTGCCCGTCATCGTCAATGGCGTCGAGATAGATGATCGCATCCTCCTGCAGCCGGTGGAGGTCACAAGCCAATGACCAAATCCCAAATTGGTCATTGGTCATTGGTCATTACCCTGCTTCTGCTAACCTGGGGCCTGCGCCTCTGTTGCCTGGAGACCATCCCTCCCGGCTGGCGCGACGACGAACTGATCAATATCCACGCTCTCTCTGGCGAACTGTTGGCCGGCCACTTTCCTCTGTATTTCACCGGGGCTTCCGGTCACGAACCGCTCTATCACCATTTGCACGCTGGCGTGCACGCCGTACTGGGCTTCAACGCGCTGAGCGGGCACCTGCTTTCCGTCGCCTTCGGCACCCTCACCGTCGTCCTGACGTATGCCCTGGCCCGCCGTCTCTTCGGACGCACGACCGCTGCCATCGCCTCGCTGATGCTGAGTGCCTCCTTCTGGTCACTGATGTACAGCCGCACGGCGATCCGTCACATCAGCCTGCCCCCCCTCGCTTTGGCAACCTTCTACCTGCTCTGGCGCGAGAAACCAGGTTTTTTCAGAAAAACCTGGTTTCTGGTTGGCCTCATCGTGGGCATATCCCTCTACACCTACCCCGCCGCTCGTCTGCTCCCGGTGCTGCTCGTCCTATTTGCCGCCTACCTGGCACTGTTTCACCGCGACCACTCCAGCACCGGCTCTTCAGGCCGGTGCGACTGGCGCGGCCTTCTCCTGGCGCTGGCGATTATGACTGTGCTGGCGGCACCGCTGGGTATCGCTATTGCCCAGGGGCGCAGCGAGGCTGCAGCGCAGGGCATTGGGGCCGACGCCCGCTTGGCCGAGCTGGCCGTGCCACTGCGAGAACTACGGGCCGGCAACCCCCGCCCGCTGCTGGAGAACATCTGGACGACGCTGGGGATGTTCCACGCCACCGGTGACCCAGAATGGTTGTACAACATCCCCAATCGCCCGGTGTTCAGTCTCCTCGGCGGGGCGCTGCTGTGGGCTGGTGTCGCACTGTGCCTGTACCGCTGGCGGCAACCGCGCTACTTCTTCCTGCTCCTGTGGCTAGGATTGGGGCTGCTCCCCGCCTTCGTCAGCACCCCACCCGCCAGCCTGAGCCACACCATCCTGGCTCAGCCCGTCGCCTACATCCTCCCTGCCCTGACTCTCACCGAAATCTACCGTTGGATCAAATCACGCAATTCGCGATTCGTTATTCGTTATTCGCTCTTGGCCATTTGTCATTTGTCATTTGTCATTCTTTTCCTGACCACCAACACCGTCCGCGACCTGCGTGACTACTTCATCGTCTGGCCGCAGCAGGATATGGTACGCTTCCTCTACCGCGCCGATTATCGCGAGGCTGCCCGTTACCTGGACGCCCGCCCTGAAATCGCCGACGTCGCCATCTCCAGCACCCTTCTGGGGCCCTGGGATCGCCTGGCACTGGAGGTAGATGTCCACCGCGATGATATCGCCGTGCGCCTGTTCAACCCCGAGCGTGCGCTGATCTGGGTCGCCGGGTCACAGGCCACAATTCGCGACTCGCACATACTTCTTACCTCCTGGCCCCGTCCAGCCCCGCAGATTGACGACCTCCTGGAGTCAAACGCCGGTCGGCCGGAGACCATCTCACCCCACCTCACGCTTCATGCAATTCGCGATTCGTCATTCGCAATTCGTAATTCGGTCGCTCGCTTCGCCAACGGTCTGGAGTTGCTCGAAGCCCGCTGGCTGAACGAGGAATCCCTGGTCCCTGGTCAGGAAGCGGCTCTGCTCGCTACCTGGCTTGTCGCCGCACCGCTTGACCTGCCACCTATGCCTATCGTCGCCAACCCGCCCCCGCCGGGCGTCTACTCCGGGCCACGGCTGGCCGTCTTCACCCACCTCCTGGCCGCTGACGGGACGTTTCTCGCCGGCGACGACGGCCTGTGGGTGGACCCGCTCACGCTCCGGTCTGGCGATCGCTTTGTCCAGGTACATCGCCTCGCCCCCCCGCACAATGCGCCCGCTGGACCCTACACCCTCGAACTTGGTCTCTACGACCCGCTGACCGGCGAGCGTTGGGCTGTCCTGAATTCCGCAGGCCAACCTGTCGCCGACCGCGTCTTACTTCCGGCTGTAGAGAGCGAACCGTAGACATCGAGTGTCCAGTACACCGCCGCAAAAACGTGGCGTTGACAAAAGCCATGCCTCGTAGTAGAATCTACCTTGCTCCAGTCATCCTTGTTTGGTCTGGAGCGTGTTTTCCACAGTCAGGTGTTGCCTCCGGCGCACCGTGACCTAGCGAAAGGGGGGGGGATATGAAGACCAATAAAACTCGGATGCGACGCCTGGTGTGGGCATTGCTAGCAGGAACCTCGGCGCTGCTGCTAGCGACTGCTCTATCATTGCTGCTTTCCCATTTCCAGGCCCTGGCCCAGCCAGTGGCGGAGGCCCCAGTAGCGAATCTGAAGATGGAGACAGCGGTCCTGTCGCCTACCTCACAGACGCGCTCGCCGGAAAAAGGGGCGTTGATCACCCAGAAAGGTACACTGGCCATAGAGGGTGTGGCCTGGGAAGGTGGCAACCGTCCACCTTTCCCTGACGATCCGGTCTTGCTGCCCATCAACAACAACTATGGCCCGAACTACATCGTGGGCTGGACCGACGCAGTTTCGGCCACTTACTATGTGCTTTACGAAGCAGACAATCCTTACTTCGAGAATGCAACCCTGCATTATAGCGGGCCGCTGACTGAAACATTCCTCGCCGACCAGGCAGATGGTACGTATTACTACCATGTCAAAGCCTATAACGCGTCTGGCGAAAGTCGCTGGAGCAACGTTGAGTCAGCCGTCGTGGGAACTGGGTCGGTGTCTGCGTTGACCACACCAATTGAGACTGCTGCCAGTGACTCGATCACGGTGTGGGTGCGCATAGACGATAGTGACTGGCATACTGCCACGATAACGGCAACGGATTGGGGTGGTTGGGAATGGTCGTATGAGTGGTCTTTGCCCGAACAGAATTACGTCCAACATGCCATTCATACCCAGGCAAGTGATGCGGATGGCAGTTTTGGCCCTGTAGACACCATCACCGTTACACTGCGCAACGGGGACTACATCATATACTTCCCAATCATTTTCAAGCGCTGGCCACCCATTCCCTACGCGCCGACCTTGGATAATATAGACAACACTGATGAAGACGGTGACTATACCGTTAGTTGGTCGTATAACGACGACAGTCTAGACGTTCCAGATCCGACCGCATACACACTGCAAGAAGCGACAGATGCGAATTTCACCAATCCAACCGAGCACTACCACGACGGGAGCGGTAATACATCGCACGAGTTTACTGACCAAGACGAAGGGACGTATTACTACCGCGTGCAGGGTCACAACGAGCATGGGCCAGGCGAATGGAGCAGCGTTAAATCGGCCACTGTCGTCTCCTCTGACTTCTTTGACAACTTCAGCAGCTCAAACAGTGGCTGGACCACCCACAAATCGCAGTGCTGCCTGACCGGCTGTGATAGTGCCCGCCAGCACCTCGATTACAAATACGATCTGTACTATGAAGGAGGGTGGTACCACGTCAACGTTCCTCTAGATTGCCGGGGTGGTGGCAATCACGGTGACACGCGCCACATCTATCCCGTCTCGTTCGCTCCAGGGGTCGAACGTTCCACCTCCGAGACCTGCATTGAACTAAAGGGACGTTTTGAGGAGTGGAATCCGTACTGGTCCTTCTGGGGATTGGTGTTTGCGGCAAGCGAGGATATGAGTACCGTTTATTCCCTCGAGGTCAACAACCTCGGCGACTGGGGTATCGTCAAGCGGACAGGCTACCAATACCCTGGGCCAAACCATCCCTTTGAGAATGAGACGCGCACGAATATAGTGCCCTATATCGGCGAGCAGCGGTGGCCTGCTAAAGCGGGCTTCACTTCAAATACACTGATGGCAAGAGTCACAAACAAGAAGGTGAAACTGTATATAAATGGTGAGGAGGTATACAGTTTCTCCGAAGAGATTCTGTCACTGAAACGAGTGGGAATCATCGGAGGAAACTGGGAAATAACACCCACACAGATTGGCTACGACTATTTCCTCGTGGATGAAGGCTGCGACGATTACTAACCCCTCGGGGACAAAATGGGATTTACGGGGCTCTGCTGGGCTGGGCCCCGTTTTTCCTTCTACTCTTCATCCCACTGGCCGTCCTGCGGGCAGAGGGTTGCAGGACACGCCAATCGTGATATACTCGTTCTGTTGCACGGGGTGAGGATGGATACGGTCGAGGAGCAGGGATACCGGGCAGGATGGGTAGGCAGAGTGTGGCGCAGCGCCTGGCCGGCGGTGGCCTTGGCCCTGCTGTGCATAGTCTTCTACTGGGACATGCTGTGGCTCCCCGCCGACCGCATCGTCGCGGGCAACGATCTGTCCAATATGTTCCTCCACTGGCTTCGCTTTGCCGTCTCCTCGATTCAACAGGGGCAACTTCCTCTGTGGAACCCTTTCCTCTTTTCGGGCCTGCCTTTCGTCGCCAATCCCCAACCGGCGCTGTTCTATCCCCCGACGTGGCTGATGTTGCTGATGCCTGTCACCAGGGCATTGGGCTTGGTCACCGTGCTGCATCTGTGGCTCGCCGGTGCCGGAATGTACGCCTGGCTGCGTTCAGAGGGGGCGTCGGCTGTGGGGGCGCTGTTTGGCGGGGCCGTCTTTGCCTTCAGCGGCTACTTCTTCGTGCGCGTATATGCGGGCCATCTAGGAGTCATCACCACCGGGGCCTGGCTGCCGCTCGTGTTATGGGTCTACCGGCGCGTCGTGAAGTCTCGTTCGTGGAAACTTGCCGTTGTGGGGGGGCTGCCGGTCGGGCTTTCGATCCTGGCAGGGCACACGGCCTCGTTCATTTACGTGACGTTGGCACTGGTCGCTTATGCCGCCTTCTGCGCCTGGGAAGCCTGGCGAGAAGAAACCAGGTTTTCCGGAAAAAACCTGGTTTCTGTGGCGCTTCCCCTCATCTGGGTGGGCATGATGCTATTCGTCGGGTTGGCCCTGGCAGCAGTACAACTTCTGCCGATGGCCGAGTTGGCAATGCGCTCGACTCGGCAGGCTGTGTCCAGTTATGATTTCGCCGCCCGCTTTTCCTGGCCGCCGGGATACCTGTTGACCTTGCTGGCGCCCAACTTTTTCGGCGAACCGGCGCACACGGGGTACTGGGGTGACGGCATCTATGACGAGTTCATCTTCTACATCGGCGTCCTGCCGCTGCTGCTGACGCTCCTGGGGTTGAGATTGCGCCACCGGCTAACTCCCTTCCTGGTCGCACTGGGCCTGGGCGCGCTGCTGCTGGCATTTGGGGAATACGGGAGCCTGCACCCCCTGTTCTACCATTTCGTGCCGCTGTTTCGGGTGGCGCGAGCGCCAGCCCGGGCCGGATTTCTCTTCACGCTGGCCGGGGCTGCATTGGCGGGCCTGATGGTGACAACGCTCCAATCCTCCGCCGAGGATGAAGATGGGGAACGGGCGCGGCTGTTGGAGCCACTGAGGCGGTCACTGGTGCTAGTCGTGACTGGGGGCACGCTCGCGCTGATCGTGGCCTGCTTCGTGGCCTTCGCCTGGGGACGCGAAGCGAACCCCGCTGCCGGGCGACTGTGGCACACCGCCAATCAGGCGGCGTTATTCCTGCTCTTCTTCCTCCTGGCGGCCAGCCTTCTGGTGGCCTGGCGCAACGCCTCACGTCCTCCCATTGGGATGTGGCTGCTGGCACTGGGTCTGGTCGTGCTGGACCTGTGGACTTTCGGCAGCAGCGTGATAGAGGTAAGAGATGTGCAGGAGAGCGCATATTGGCGTATCGTGGCCCAGGCAGTGTCCGATCCCCAGGCTGCGCGGGTGCTCCCCTGGGGACTGAGCGAATCCGAGCAGAATGGGGGGATACCGTTCGGGTTGCGCAGCGTCTTCGGGTACGATCCGCTGACCCTCCAGCGTTACGAGGAGTTTATCACCTCACGGCCCGACCCTCGTGCGCGAACCTACGACCTGCTGAACGCGGGCTACCTGGGGACCACGGCCCCACAGGAGTTCCCCGACGGGGCCGACGCTCCCCGGCTGCTGCTCGAGCAATCCGGGGTGTGGGTCTACGAGCGACCTGCCGCGCTCCCGCAGGCGTGGGTGGTACCACAAATCGAGGTGGTGGATGATGCAGGCGTCCTGCTGACCCGTATCCACGAACCGGACTTCGACCCACACGCGACGGCACTGGTGGAATCGGTGCTAGAATGTAGAGACACGACCGTAAGCCCAACGCCGCCTGTTCACGGCGGCGAGCGCGAGGTGGAGATCGTGCGCTACGGGGGAAACCGGATTGAGGCGCAGGGGCGTGGTGGGGGCGGGCTGTTGATCTTCAGCGAAGTGGACTATCCTGGCTGGCAGGCCACGGTGGACGGCAACCCTACCCGGTTGGTACGCGCCGACTACCTGCTGCGCGCCCTCTGCGTACCAGCGGGTGAGCACCTGGTCATACTGGTGTACAACCCGCCGCTGTTGAAACCTGGATTGACCGTCACGGCTCTGGCTCTGCTGTCCATCATCGGCGCTGCCGTCTGGACCACACGACGAAGCAGAGGTGCCGTGTGAGCACCAGACCGAGACTCGCTGCCGTCATTGTTCATTGTTCATTGTATTCATTGTTCATTGCCCTGGCCGTCGCCTACAGCCTGGCCTCTCCCCTCTACGAGCCCACCGACGAACTGCGTCACTTCCGCTACGTGCGGCACCTCATTGTCTACCGCAGCCTGCCCGTGCAGCGGGCCGACGTCCCCCGTGCCCAAAGCCATCATCCGCCACTCTACTATGCCCTGGGCGCGCTGGTCAGTGGTTGGGTGCCCGTCGCGCAGGAGGTCTACTACGAGCCGACCGTCAACCCCTATTGGGCCTACCGCTACTGGGAGGTGAGCGACGACAACAAGAACCAGTACCTCCACGGCGGCGAGGTGGGGCAATTTGGCAAATTGCCCTACCTCCACGGCGTCGCCCTGGCGGTCTATGCGGTGCGCTGGATGACCGTCCTCATCGGCGCGGGCGTCGTCTGGCTGACCTACCGCATCGGGCGTGAGATTCTCCCGGATCAGCCTGCGTTAGCCGTGGGCGGTGCGGCGCTGATCGCGTTCAACCCGCAGTTCATCTACCTGAGCGGCGCGATCAACAACGACATCC
>JAUWOI010000306.1 GCA_030612185.1 Anaerolineae bacterium | reverse complement strand
CATGCCGGCCGACGTGGCCCGCGCGCCGCGCGGCGGGCCGTAGCCCACCGTCGGCAGCGGCGACTCGCGCAAAGCCTGCCCCATCGGCCGCAATGAGGCCTCCAGGCCGCCGGGCGTGTCGAGCACCAGCACCACCACCCGCGCCGCCTGTTGCCCGGCGAGACGCAGCG
The DNA here is from genome assembly GCA_030612185.1 of Anaerolineae bacterium. The sequence continues at coordinate 5,581 of JAUWOI010000306.1, read as the reverse complement.
TGCGGTCGAGATACCGCGCCGTGAGCGGGTTGATCACCCCCTGCACCTCGATGACGATGACCGGCCTCTCATCCGGCTGCGCCACGGCCGGCAGGCTGGCCAACAAGAAGAATGCCAATAGCGTCAGACTGAGTATGCGCTTCATCGTTCCCTCCCCCGTGTCCCGAAGTATATCACCAATGGTGGGGCGTGTCAACACTACGCACGTCCCCCTTTCGTCCCCCCCAATGGGGGGGAGAAGCGCCAGCATCTTTACCGAACTCCTCGCGCAGCGCGTCGCGGTCGGCCGCAGCGGGTACATACTCGCTCGTCAAGCGGATGGCTCCCTGGCGGCAGACGTCCTGACACTGCCCGCAATAGGCGCAGCGGTCGTGGTAGTGGATCAGCCGGAACCCCTCGCGGCCCTTCGACCCTTCGGCTTTGCTCAGGGCAAGCCCTTCGGCTTTGCTCAGGGCAAGCTCTTCGGCTTTGTTCAGGGCGTCGCTCTTGCGCTCCAGTTCCAGCGCGAAGGCCGGGCAGTCGCGCACGCACGCCCCACAGCCCGTGCACAGCGCTGGCTCAATGGTCACCTTGCCCCGGAAATAGGGGGGCAACTCCAGCGGCCCGAAGGGGTAGCGTACCGTGATCGGTCGGGTGAACAGCGTGCGCCATAGTTCCGGCAACAGGTAGACCAACGAGTGGAGTCGGGACATTCTACCCGGCTCCGTTTTGGCGTGGCGATGTTTTCATTCCAGGCTCATTCCAGGATCCTCAGAAACAACGGGGTAAAGGCCAACGATACCGTAGCCATCAACTGCACCAGGATGTCGAGTGTGGGGCCGGCGGTATCCTTGAGCGGATCGCCCACCATATCGCCGATGACACTGGCCTTGTGTGCCAATGAGCCCTTGCCGCCCAACTCTCCCGCCTCGATCCGTTTCTTGGCGTTATCCCAGGCGCCGCCGGCGTTGGCCATAAAGAGGGCCAGGAAAATGCCACAGACGATGCATCCGGCCAGCAGTCCGGCCAACGCCTCCCGGCCCAGGACAAAGACGGTGATAAAGGGGATACTGATGGCCAACAGGCAGGGCAGCACCAACTGGCCCAGAGCGCCCCGGGTGGCGATGTCCACACAGCGTGAGTAGTCTGGCTGCACTTTGCCTTCCAGCAAGCCGGCCATCTCCCGGAATTGCCGCCGCACCTCGAGCACCATCAACTGCGCCGTGCGCCCCACCGATTTGATCACCATCGCCGAAAAGAGCGCCGGTAACACGCCGCCGATCAACAACCCGGCCATCACTCTGGGCTCCCGGATGTCGAGGTGCACGATGTGGGCCGCTTCGGAGTAGGCGGTGAGGAGAGAGAGGGCGGCGGCGGCGGTGGCGCTGGCGGCGAAGGCTTTGCCGATGGCGGCCGTGGTGTTGCCCACTGCGTCCAGGCGGTCGGTAATGTCCCGAATCTCTGAGGGCTGATTGCTCATCTGAGCGATCCCGCCGGCGTTGTCGGCGATGGGGCCGTAGGCATCCAGGGACAAATTGAGTCCCATAATGGAGAGCATCCCTAAGCCGGAGAGGGCGATGCCATAGAGCCCGGCGAAGTGATGGGCCACGACCAAACCCAGCCCCAGCAAGATCATGGAGAGTACGGTGCTTTCCAGGCCCACGGCCAGGCCGGTGATGATGTTGGTCGCTGCCCCTGTCTCGCTGGAGACGACGATGGAATGGAGCGGCTTCTTGTAGGTATAGTACTCGGTGTTCAGACCGATGAGCACTCCCACCACCAGACCGGACGTGGCGGCGTAAAAGGGCTCCAGGTGTCCCAGGTAGAAGCGGGAGAGCAGCAGGATGCCGAGCAGCGAGAGCGCCCCACCGGTCAACATCCCCACCTTCAGCACCGCCTCCGGCCGGCTCACGTCTTTGCGGGCCAGCGTCTTGACCATCAGGACGCCCAGCGCCGAGACCACGATGCCCATCGCTACCAGCAGCAAGGGGAAGATGATGCCTTTCTCGCCCAGGTACAGGCCACCGGCGCTCTGGGCCGTAGCGCCGATGATGAGGGAGGTAATAATCGTATCGGTGTAGGACTGGTTCAGGTCGGAGCCCAATCCGGCCACGTCACCCACATTGTCACCCACCAGGTCGGCGATGACGGCGGCGTTGCGCGGGTCGTCCTCGGGGATGCCCACCTCTACCTTGCCCACCAGGTCGGCTCCCATCTCCGCCGCCTTGGTAAAGATGCCGCCCCCGATGCGGATGAAGATGGCGACGAAACTGGCCCCCATCGAGTAGCCGGTGATGACCGTCAGGGGGTCGGGGGTGGAGGGCAGGAGATCGAAGAGCAGATACACCCCTGAGATGCCCAGCGCGCCCAGGCTGACCACGGCCATGCCCATCACCGCCCCGCCGGAGAAGGCCACGTGCAGGGCTTTGCTCAGGCCACCTCTGGCAGCAAAGGTGACGCGGCCATTGGCCCGGGTGGCGATGCTCATGCCAATGAAACCGGAGAGGGTGGAACAAAGCACCCCGATGAGAAAGGCGAACATGACGTAGACGTTCAGCACCAGGGCCAGGAAGACGGCGAAGAGCAGGGCCGTCAACCCCATGACACGATATTCCCGCCGCATAAAGGTCGTCGCCCCGACCTGGATAGCGCGAGAGATGGTGGTGATTTCCAGTGGGCCGGGGTCGTTCTTCAGAGTGCTGTGGGCCAGGTAGAGGCTGAAGAGCAGCCCCAGGAGACCCACAGTGGGGACGGTAAGCACGATGACATTATTCACGTTTGCTCTACTCCTCCTACCAATCTACCAATCTATCCAACTCCGATCCAGATTATAGCCAACATTTGCAGCAGCGCCAACGGCGCCAGCACCCGCCAACCGAGGTTTGCCAGTTGGTCAATGCGCAGCCGGGCGTAGAGCACGCTAGTCACCGACAGGATGAGCAAGATCAGCAGTGCCTTGACGCCGAAGACCAGCGTGGCCGGGATGGCCAGCCAGTTGCCGCAGCCACCCAGGAAGAGATTGACCAGCAGGAAAATACCGACCACCATCTGCATGTGCAGCGTGAGGTACCACAGTGCTAATTTGCGCCCGCTGAACTCGGTCAACGGGCCGGCGCCGATCTCTGACTTGGCCTTGGGAATATCAAAGGGCGACCGCTTCAGTTTGCCGATCAGCCCGATGAGCGCCAGCAGGAAACCCAGTGGCTGCACGAGCACCATCCAGGCCGTGTGCGACTGCTGCGCGGCGATGCGCGAGATGGACCAGGAGCCGCTGAGGATGGCCGGGCCGCAGAGCGCCATCAGGAAGGGCACCTCGTAGGCAAAGTATTGCAGCAGTGAGCGGTTGCCGCCGACGATGCTGAAGACGCTGACGGAGAGCCAGCCGGCCAGGAAGTAGGCCAGCGCCGGGATGCTGAGCAAGAAGAGCACCACGATCAAATCGCCCTCGAAGGCACTGCTCGCCCGTCCGCCGACAGGGATGTACAGCGCGGTGGTCAGCACCGCCGCCAGTGACACCAGCGGCAGCGCCGCGCAGGCCAACTCGTGGGCCCCGACGGGCAGCGTGTCCTCCTTGACCATTAACTTGATAAAGTCGGCCAGCGGCTGGAACCAGGGCGGCCCGATGCGTCCCTGCAAGCGCGCTGCTACCCGCCGGTCAATCCACTGGAAGGCCAGCGCGCAGGCGAAGAGGAACCCGAAGCCGGGGAAGATAAACAGCGCGAACAAGGCAGATAACCAGTCATTCATAATGGTAGATTGGTAGATTGGTAAATTGGTAGATTGGTGTTCACTACCGGGCACTTTTTGCCAAACGCGCAGATTCCGGATGCTGCACCGCCTCGACTGAGCTCGGCGAAGTCTTGTTGCGGTGGTCTTGCCGCCGGGACCAACGACGCAGACTGTATATCTTCACCAGCCAAAGACGCCAACGAGCTGGCGCATCCGTGCATCATTTCCCAATCTACCGATCCGCACAGGCGATGCACAGGTCCACCCCGGCCAGCACGGTGGGCACGTCGGCAGTGTGGACGCCCCGCAGTTGGTCGGGCAGAGTGCTCAACGCCGGCAGCGTGGGTGTGCGGATTTTGACCCGCGCCGGTCTGTCGCTGCCGTCACTGCGGATGTAGTAAATCAGCTCGCCGCGTGGCGCTTCAGCGCGGCTGACAACCTCGCCGGGCGGCACGCGGCGTCGAGCACGTACCGTCGTCGGACCACCTGGCAGTCCGGCCAGCAGTTGGCGACACAGGTGCAGGCTCTCGATAGTCTCCAGCATACGCACCATTGTGCGCGCCCACACGTCCCCCTCCTCGGCAGTGATGACGCGGAAGTCGAGCCGGTCGTAGGCAGCATAGGGCGCATCGCGCCGCAGGTCCACGTCCACGCCCGAAGCGCGCGCTATAGGCCCGACCACGCAGTAGCGGCGCACCTGTTCAGCCGAGAGGTGGCCCACGCCGCGCGTGCGCACCTGGAAAGTGCGCTCGTGCTGGATCACGCCCAGCAGGGTCTCAATCTGCCGTTCCAACCCATTGAGCCGCGTCAGAATCGAGTCCACTTGCGGTTCGTCCACGTCAATGCGCACGCCGCCGATGACGTTGACAGCGTGGGCCACACGCCCGCCGGAGAGTTCCTCCATAATGTCCAGCACGATCTCGCGGTCGCGCCAGGCGTACATGAATATGGTGGTGAAGCCCACATTTTCGGCCAGCACGCCCAGCCAGAGCATGTGGCTGTGGATGCGCTCCAGTTCGCACAACAGCGTGCGCAGGTAGAGCGCCCGCTGGGGCACCTGCAGCCCCAGCAGCGCCTCGACCCCCTGGCAATAGGTGATGGTGTGGATGTGCGAGCAGATGCCGCAGATGCGTTCCACCACGTGGACGTTCTGCACGTAGCTGCGGTTCTGGCAGATGCGCTCGATGCCCCGGTGGACGTAGCCGAGGCGCAGGGCACTCTCCACGATCCGCTCCCCTTCGACGGTCAGTAGGAACGAGAGCGGCTCCTTGAGCGCCGGGTGCTGCGGGCCGATGGGGATGGTTATTTTGGTCATTTAGTCACCTGGTCATTTAGTCGGTTAGTCAATCCATTGGTCATTGGTCATTTTTCATTGTTCATTCTCATTGGTAATTGTTCCTTGTCCCAGTCGTCCGGCAGTAGCAGCGGGCGTGGGTTGGGATGGCCGTCGAAAGTGACGCCCAGCATCTCGCTCACCTCGCGCTCGTAGAAGGCGGCGCCGGGGATCAGGTCGGTCAGCGTGGCGATGTGCGGCTCCTCCCGTGGCAGTGACGTGCGCAGCGTCAGACCACCGCCATCCCAGAAGTGGTAGAGCAACTCAATCTCGCTGCCGGTATCCTGCCCGGTGATAGTCGAAAGGTGGCGCAGGCCGAAGCGCTCGACGAGAACCTGCGCGGCCGGGTGGATACAGTCCGGCGACAGTTCGACGAAGGTTTCGCCTATTGGTACCGCCTGCGCTTCAATTGTCTCGGCCGGGAAGGTCTCCTGCAGTGCTTGTAAGATTGCTTCTGGGTGCACGTCTTAGCCTCTCTCGATTGCAGTCTTGGATTGGTTGGTTAGTTAGTTAGTTAGTTGGTTAGTTGGTTGGTTGGCT
>JAUWOI010000054.1 GCA_030612185.1 Anaerolineae bacterium | reverse complement strand
CTCAACCCTGGGCTCTCAGGTACCACCGGCGCTACCCTGGACCCAATCATGGCCCTCGGTCAGGATGTCGTTCTGGAACCACACACGACGGCACGGGTTGCCTACGTCACCCTGGTCGCCGGGTCGCGCCAGGAAGCACTGGCCCTGGCCCGCCGCTACCAGGCATGGCCCGCGATTAGCCGTGCCTTCCACCAGGCCCGTTCCCGGAGCGAACTGGAACTGCGCCAACTCGATCTCACCATACCAGAAGTGGAGCGTTTCCAGCAACTGCTTTCTGTGCTCCTCTATCCCCATCCCGCCCTGCGCGCCGACCCCGCAACGCTGGCGGCCAACAGCAAAGGGCAGCCTGGACTGTGGCCTTATGCCATTTCCGGCGACTATCCGATCCTCCTGGTGCGGGTTGGCAGCCAGGAGGAAACGGCCCTGGTGCACGAACTGCTCCAAGCCCACACATACTGGCGCAACCGGCAAATCAAGATTGACCTGGTCATCCTCAACCAGAAGGATGCCGGCTACGCTCAAGACCTGCACGACCAACTGCACCGGCTGATTACCCACACAGACAGCGATACCTGGCTGAACCGGCGCGGTGGCATCTTCCTTCTGCGCGCCGAGTTGATGAGCGATGCCGACCAGGTGCTGCTGGAAACGGCCGCCCGGGCCATCCTGGACGGGAACAAAGGCCCGCTAGCCGGACAATTGGGACACCTGCGCGAGCAACCGGCTCGCCTGCCGCGTTTTGTCTCCACCCTGTCCCCCCCATTGGAAGAGACGGAGAGAACACCACCACTGGCCCGGCCCACAGATCTCCTCTTTGACAACGGCCTGGGAGGCTTCAGCGCCGGTGGACGCGAATACGTCATCTACCTTAAGCCGGGCCAATCCACACCGGCCCCCTGGATCAACGTGATCGCCAATCCCCACTTCGGCTTCCTGGTCTCCGAAGCAGGATCAGGTTATACCTGGGCGGAAAACAGCGGCGAAAACCGGCTCACCCCCTGGCACAACGATCCGGTGACCGACACGCCGGGCGAGGCGCTCTATCTGCGCGACGAGGAGATAGGGCACGTCTGGTCGCCCACGCCCCTGCCCGCGGGCGCGCCAGTCCCCTACCTGATCCGCCACGGCGCTGGCTACTCAGTCTTCGAGCATCATAGCCACGGCTTCAAACAGAGACTGCGCCTTTTCGCCGTCCCGAACGCGCCGGTGAAGGTGGTACAGTTGCGGCTGGAGAACACGTGGAACCGCAACCGGCATATCACCGTTACTTTCTACGCCGAGTGGGTGCTGGGCACAACCCGGGACACAACCCAGCAATACGTCATTCCAGAGTTTGACGCCGGAAGCCTCGCACTGCTGGCCCGCAACCCCTACAACGAAGAGTTCGGCGAGCGGGTTGCCTTCATGGCCGCCAGCAAAGAACCCCACGGCCTGACCACCGACCGCACCGAGTTCCTGGGGCGCGGGGGGAGCCTCCGCCATCCGGCCGCGCTCGACCGCGTCGGGCTATCCAGCGCGGTGAAGGCCGGCCTTGACCCCTGCGCCAGCCTACAGATTCACGTATGGCTGGCCCCCGGTGAGACGAAAGAGGTCTATTTCTTGCTGGGCCAGGGCGAGGACCGGCAGGAAACGCTCCGGCTGGTCAAACAATATCAGGACCCGGCGAGGGTAGAGGCCGCGTGGGAGGCGGTGAACGAACTATGGGACGAACTACTGGGGGCCGTCACAGTGCGGACGCCCGACCCGGCCATGGACCTGTTGCTCAATCGCTGGCTGCTCTACCAGGCACTCTCATGCCGGGTGTGGGGACGCTCTGCGCTCTACCAGTCGTCCGGCGCTTTTGGCTTCCGCGATCAGTTACAAGACGTGATGGCTCTGGTCCATACCGCGCCTGACGTCGTCCGGGACCACATCTTGCGAGCGGCGCGCCACCAGTTTGAAGCGGGGGACGTGCTGCACTGGTGGCACCCGCCTTCGGGGCGCGGGGTGCGCACCCGTTGCTCCGATGACCTGCTGTGGCTGCCCTTTGTCACGGCGCACTACGTGACCACAACCGGCGACGAAGCACTCCTGACCGAGAGAGTGCCGTTTCTCAAGAGTGGTCCACTGGAACCGGACGAGGAAGAGCGCTACGGACAATATGAGACCAGTGCCGAGGATGGCACGCTCTATGAGCATTGCCGCCGAGCACTGGAGAAAGGGTCCACCGCCGGGTCGCACGGCCTGCCCCTGATGGGTAGCGGCGACTGGAACGATGGGATGAACCGGGTGGGCATCGAGGGCCAGGGTGAAAGCGTGTGGCTGGGTTGGTTCCTGTACGGTACGCTAACCCGCTTTGCTCTCCTTTGCGAGCGTATGGGCCACGGGGAAGAGGAACAGGCTGCTGCGTACCGGCAGCAGGCCCGCGACCTCCTCCAGGCCTTGGAGACCCACGCCTGGGACGGGAATTGGTACCGCCGCGCGTACTATGACGACGGCACCCCCCTGGGATCGGCCGAAAGCGACGAATGTCAGATCGACTCCATCGCCCAATCGTGGGCCGTCCTATCCGGGGCGGCCGGCGGCTCGACGGCTCAACTGAGCGGTTCGGCTGACACCGTCGAAGCCACGCCGAAACCCGAGTTCACCGAAGTCCCGGCGCGCGCGGCCCAGGCAATGGAGGCCGGCGCCGACCGGCGCGGGCGGCCCGACGACCAACTGGTGCTGCTCTTTGCCCCACCCTTCGACAAGACGATGCACGACCCCGGCTACATCAGAGGCTACCTGCCGGGCATCAGGGAGAACGGGGGCCAGTACACCCACGCCGCGCTGTGGGCTGCGTGGGCCTTCGCCGAGATGGGACAAGGGGATCGCGCCGCAGCGCTGTTCCGGCTACTCAACCCCATCTACCACAGCGACTGGCCGGAGAAGGTGGCTCGCTACCGGGTGGAGCCTTACGTGGTGGCGGCGGACGTCTATAGCGTGCCACCACACACCGGACGGGGCGGCTGGACCTGGTACACCGGCTCAGCCAGTTGGATGTACCGCCTGGGCCTGGAGGCCATACTGGGACTGCGCCGGGTGGGAAACGTGCTGCGTTTTGACCCCTGTATCCCCAAAGCATGGCCGGGTTACGAACTGACTTACCGCCATGGCAAAACCTCGTACCAGATTCGAGTGGAAAACCCGGACGGCGTCGAGCGGGGCGTGAAACAGGTGACACTGGAGGGAGGGATCTGGCCTGGAGGCGAGATTCCGCTGTTGGACGATGGGCGGTCATACAGCGTGCGCGTTCTGATGGGCTGAGGTAGTTGCTACGTACTGGTCGCTTCGACCCACTCGCCGGTGCTCATCGCACTGACGGCTTTGCTGTTCGTGTTGACGTTCGTCTTTATGGGCCTGATCAGTTCGACGTTGAACGGGATCTACGTGGCGGCGGTGTATCGCTACGCGGCGGAAGGTGAAGCAAGTGGCTTCTTCAGTGAGGAGATAGTGCGGGAGGCGTTTCGGTCCAAGTGAGTCGCCTAGAGGGGAACCAAGCCCAGGCTAATCTTGATGGCCTGATCTACCCGGCGCATCGTTGCCTTGTCCAGTTGGCCGATGCACCGTTCCAGCCGGCGCTTGTCTATCGCCTTGATCTGATTCAACAACATGGAGGAATCACCGGTCAGCCCGCCCGTATCGGCTGGGACTCGAACTTCGGTGGGATAGACTTTATCCGAGAAGGAGGATGTGATCGGGACTACGATGGTGGTTGGGCTGTAACGGTTCCCGACGTCATTCTGGATGATCAACACGGGCCGTCGTCCACCTTGCTCGTGCCCAATGACTGGGTTGAGATCAGCCCAGTAGATTTCGCCACGGCGACAGGTTTGGGTGGGCATGCTCACTCCTCCCAGGGCGCATAGCGGGCAACCGTCTCGTAATCAGCGTAGGCAAATTCCTCCGCGATACGAAGATCCCGCTCGGCATTGGCCAGGTAGCCTTCCTTGAGCAACGCGCGCAGTTCGCGGCGGCGCTGATCTTCCAGGAACGCCTCCACCGCCCGGCGGATGAACTGGCTGCGGTTGAAGTCGAGCCGGGAGGCCATCTCCTCGACCTGCTGCACCAGGTCGGGAGGCATCGTGACGATAATGCGACGCATGGTTTGGGTTGTACTCATCGTATGTCACCTCCAATAACTGTCGTATGCATCAGAAGTATATACTGCGATTTGCGGTATGTCACGACCAATGGTTGTCGTATACACTAAGAGTATATACTGTTGTTCATAATCTGTCAAGCCGAGGGGAAAGACCGGTGATTACCCATAAGTTCATTGCCACCTCAGACCTCCGAGGTTTTGGGCAAGTGATGTGTCAAAGCGCCGCGTGTCGAGGGCAAAATGCGGGCTGTTTTGTTGCAGGGAGTGAAACCTCGGAGGTCTTTCGGACATGTAGGTAATCACCAGAGAGGAAAGACCGTGGCAGAGAAAACCATCCAGTCTCTGGCTGTTCAATCTGTAGAATCGCTGTAGAAATCGGAGAGCAACAGAAGCATGCAATCTATGGCAGACGTAGTGATCATTGGTGCAGGCGTTATTGGGTGCAGCACGGCATATCATCTTGCTCGAATGGGCATAACGGATGTCGTGGTCGTCGAAATGGACCAGGTGGGAAGCGGGGCGTCCGGCAAGTCTGCCTCTATGCTGAGTTTGCAGTTTGGCACCGACGAGTTAAGCGCTCGTTTGGCGAAGCACTCGTACGAAAGATACATGCAATTTGAGGACGAGATTGATGTCCCAATTGACTTCAAGAGAATCGGATGGCTATCGCTTGCCACTCAAGAAAGCGCCGAGTACCTGCTTCGGAGCGCAAAGTTGTTGCAGTCCCTTGACATCAGGACAGACATACTCACACCCGAGGAAATCAAGCGACGCTACCCTGAAATAAACACCGAGGACATCGCTCTCGGCACCTGGGGACCAGACGATGGATCTTTCGACCCACATATGATCATGTGGGGCTATATCGGCAAGGCGCGTGAGATGGGTGTCAAATTATGTCAAGGTGCACGCGCCACAGGGATCCGCGTTCGGAAAGGGCAGGTGGAAGGCGTTACTACGGATCAGGGCTTTGTGGCCACCAGGGTGGTGGTGAATGCCGGAGGGCCGTGGGCCATCGAGATCGGAAAGTGGGTTGACGTTGAGATTGCGATCATCAACTCAGCCAGGAGCATTCTGGTCACCGGGCCTTTTCCAGACATCCCGTCCACCAGACCTTTCATCGAGGATGTGACGGCAGAGTGGTATTTCCGTCCCGAAGGCCCCGGCGTCTTGATGGGTATGGGATCATCGCCCACCGACAAACTGGACGTCCCGTTCGACTTTGAGATGATGAATGAGCTGGTAGAGGCAGCGGTACATCGCGTCCCGGTATTGGAGGGGGCCTCCACGTTGACGGGCTGGACGGGGATCCGCCCCGTGACACTTGATGATCGTCCAATCCTGGGTACTGTGCCCTCGGTGGATGGTTTCATTCTTAATTGTGGATGGGGCGGAACAGGCATCATTCAAGCGCCAATGGCTGGGCAACTCGTGGCTGAATACATCAACAATGGACGTACCTCCACCATGGACATCCACCCATTTCGGATTGGGCGTTTTGAAGGAAAAACCACCGAAGAGGTGAGGGATTTACGGGTGTTTGCTCGACAAGACCTCTGTTAAGCAAGCAGGCACCGCGCCTCCCGCACTAAGATCGGGAAGGCAGCGGCTATAGTGGCCCGCGGGCTCATCGGGTCCGCTCGGGCGAAAGGAGAGCAACAATGGCAGAGAGTATCTACAAGGTGATCGAACTGATTGGGACCAGCACCGAGTCGTGGGAGAAGGCTGCTGCGACCGCCGTAGAGAGGGCGGCGCTGTCCCTGCGAGACCTGCGCATCGCCGAGGTCGTTGAACTGGACTTACAGATCGAGGACGGGAAGGTACACACCTACCGGGCGAAGGTGAAGGTCTCCTTCAAGTACGAACCCGGCGACTGAGAGCGACTGTGCCGGATCCCGTGCGGGCGACCTCTCTGCAGAGGCTGCCCGATAACGATCCCATAATGTTATTACTCAGGCTTCCCACAACACGTCATTCCGAGCGAGCGCAGCGAGTCGAGGAATCTCGGTTTTCGGCGGCAAGAGCGACCAGATTCCTCGACTCCCTTCAGTCCCTTCGACAGGCTCAGGGCAGGCTGCTGCGCTCCTTTCAGTCGCTCGGAATGACGCCTGAGTAGTAACCCCATAATGTGATAGGGGCTTCCAAAGCAGCCCGTCTGGGTGCGCGGCCATCCGCTAAGACGCCCAGGGTCTGCGTGTCTGCCCATGCGTCCCCCTGCGCAGGGGAACTCGGTTTGCGCCGCACTCAGTGGATCTCAGTGCGATCAGTGGTTCAGTGATCCAATGGTTCAGGAGGTAAAAAATGAAGATCACGCATTACAAGGAAACCCCACCCGATCCAGTGGGCGAGCAAGGTGCTTCGGGGCTCACTGTCAGATGGGTCATTTCCGAAAAAGACGGAGCGCCCAATTTCTCCATGAGAGTATTCGAAGTCGAGCCCGGTGGTCACTCACCCTACCACAAGCATCCATGGGAACACGAGGTGTTCATCCTGGAGGGAAGCGGCGTCTTGGTCCAAGGAGAGGAGGAGTTCCCCCTTTCCAGAGGGGATGTCATATTCATCCCACCTGGCGAAGAGCACCAGTTGAAGAACACCTCCAAGGAGAAATTGGAGTTTATCTGTCTCATCCCCAACCCAAAATGAGGGGGATCATGCAGTAGAGAAAAGGAGCAACAACCATCGGCTTCTTCCCCTGGCGCTTCGTGGACGGTGAGTCCTGCATCGGCCGCTGCGTGGCACTCGTGGACGACGACGAATACGAGGAACTGATGACCCGCAAGGCAGAACTCCCGCAGACCCGTTTCGGCGACTACTACGATCCGGAGCACGTGGAGCGGATTAACCGATTGACCAAGCAGTTCTGAGTTTCGTGTTGCGTGTTGCGTGTTTTGTTTCGTCACGCAGCACGCAACGCTTCCATCTTGGTATTGACCAACGGAGGCAAGTCAGTTATACTGGTATCAAGAAAGAATGGTATGAAATGGCGAGCGTAAAGACAGCAATCTCCCTTCAACAGCCCCTTTTTGACCAGGTTGAGGCTCTGGCTCGCGAAATGCAGGTCTCGCGCAGCCGCCTGTTTGTGCTGGCTATGGAGGAATTCATTGAACACCACCAAAACCAAAGGCTTCTCAAAGAAATCAACGCCGCGTATGAGGACATGCCAGATCCAGTAGAGCAAGACCTCCAGCAACGTATGCGCCACCAGCAGCGGCAACTGGTGGAGGGGCAATGGTAATCAGGCAAGATCACGTGTTTTGGGTTGACCTGGGTGAACCAAGGGGATCAGCGCCTGGCTATCGTTTAGGAAAAGGCGAGGCCAATCTGCCAAAACGCAGCGTGGTCAACGTCTCCCAGATTTTCACGGTAGATAAGGCAGATTTGGTCGAGAAGATCGGCACACTCGCCTGCGCCTAATTCGCCGTCACTATGGCAGATGGGCGGACTATGCTATAATTGAACGTGGAGGTGAATGATGAACCTGCGAGAGATTCTAGCTGACATTCACGCGCTTGAAGAGGATTTACTGCGTTTTGAGCGCAAATATGGCATCCGTTCGGAAACCTTCTACGCCGCATACGTTAGCGGTGAAGAACCAGAGGATGACAGTTGGGTACTGGACTTCGGAGAATGGGCTAGCGTCTACCGAACCTGGCTTGCGCGCCAGGCTGATTACCGCAATGGAGTTCAACGGATTCAACTGCAAGCACCGAGCCTGGTGGGACTGGTTAGAGCAGCCGTATGAACAACCCGCTGCGCACCACACAGGATTACGAACTGTTTCTATACACCCTCACGGAGCAGTTCCCGTCAATACGCCGCTCCACATCACAAACACGTTCCCCCAGACATCAGGCACAATCGCATCCCTGCGCCGGAGATGATCTTTACCAAGCCTAATCTACCCGTGCTCGTTCGGGAAATTGAGACTCTCATTCAGAGAATAGAGAGCAAGACCGAGTCGAAACAGGACTGACCTCACCAGACACGCTGCTTTCGAGGCGTCCTATGCAACAATTCACCAGCGCGCAGCCGCTTCGAGCCGGCGCGGCGCATACCAAACACACAACACGCAATACGCAACACGTGAGGGAGATGTACAATGCAACCACTGGAAGACATCCGGGTACTGGACCTCACACGTGCTCTGGCCGGCCCCTACTGCACCATGATGCTGGCCGACCTGGGGGCAGACGTGATCAAGGTGGAGCGGCCTGGCCGGGGAGACGATAGCCGTGGCTGGGGACCACCCTTCGTAGGAAAGCCTTACGGCCCCTATCCGGGCGAATCAGCCTACTTCATCGCCGCCAACCGCAACAAGCGCAGCATCACCGTCAACCTCAAGAGCCCGGAGGGGCAGGAGATCGTGCGCCAGTTAGCCTCAGCCTCCGACGCCCTGGTGGAGAACTTCCGCACCGGCGTGCTGGATGGGATGGGCCTGGGATACGAAAACCTGCATGATCTTTACCCGTGCCTGGTCTACTGCTCCATCAGCGGCTACGGGCGCACCGGTCCCTATGCCGAGCGGCCCGGCTACGACTTCATCATCCAAGCCGAGGGCGGGATGATGGGCATCACCGGGCCGGAGGAGGGGCCGCCGTCCCGGGTGGGAGTGCCCATCGTGGACATCACAGCCGGCATGTTCGCGGCCACCAGCATCCTGGCGGCGCTGCGGGCCCGCGACCATACGGGCGATGGGCAACTGGTGGACATCTCGCTGCTGGATACGCAGGTGGCACTGCTGGCGAACGTGGCCTCTAATTACCTGATCGGAGGGGCGCCTCCCCGCCGCCTGGGCAATGCTCACCCCAACATCGCCCCCTACGAGGCCTTCCGCGCCCGCGATCGCTGGTTCGCACTGGCGGCGGCCAACGAGCGCCAGTGGGCTACGTTGTGCGGTGCAATCGGCCGGCCGGACCTGAAGGACGACCCGCGCTTCGCCACCAACGGGGCACGCGTCTCCAACCGGCCCGCGTTGTTGGAACTGCTCAACGACGTCTTCGCCGCCCGCGACGCCGGCGAGTGGCTGGCCAACCTGCGGGAGGCTGGTCTGCCTTGCGGGCCGATCAACACCGTGCCAGACGTCTTCCGCCATCCCCAGGCACAGGCACGTGACCTGGCGCTGGAGACAGAGCACCCCACGGCTGGCTCAATACAGATGACCGGCTTCCCATACAAACTGTCGCAGACCCCGGCGGAGGTGCGCCGGCCGCCGCCGCTGCTGGGACAGCACACCGAAGAGGTTTTGGCAGACCTGTTGGGCTATTCCGCTGATCAAGTGACGGCCTTCCGGGAATATGAGATCATCTAACGGGACGACCTCGTTTGATGTCATTGCGAGCGTAGCGAAGCAATCTCCTGCCTTCAACATGTAAGCAACAGTGGAGATTGCTTCGTCACTTCGTTCCTCGCAATGACAGGCTGAGCAGTTACCACAGTGGAGAGACAAAAGTGGACAAGAAAACGATCTTGCTCCTACATGGCTTTGCATCTTCCGGACAATCCACCAAAGCACAATATCTCAGAGAGAGATTCAAAGCGCTTCCACAGGTGGAGTTTCAGGCGATTGATTTCAATCCAACGCCCAGAGATTTCGAATACATGACGGTCACTGGTTTGATCAACCGCCTGAGGCAGTACGTGCTGGATCACCGCCTGGAGAACATCAGTCTCATCGGAAGTTCTCTGGGTGGGTTGATCGGCCTACATTATGCACACCGCTTTGGCGGGGTTGAGAAGATGCTTCTCTTGGCCCCTGGTTTGTCCTGGCTGTCAGGGGGACTTTCGGAGAATGGGCTTGAGCAATGGAAAAAGGCAGGCGTTGGACCGGTTTTCCACTATGCGTTTGAGAAGGCGCTTCCGGTAAGGTATGACCTGCACGTGGATGGGCTGTGTTATCTTGAACCCATTCCCCCGACAATTCCCACCACCATCATCCACGGCCGAAACGATGACGTTGTGCCGATAGACAACAGCCGAAAGTACGCCGCCAACTTCCCAGACAAGGTTCGCCTGATCGAAGTAGACGCAGA
Source organism: Anaerolineae bacterium (assembly GCA_030612185.1). The sequence continues at coordinate 4,072 of JAUWOI010000054.1, read as the reverse complement.
CCATACTCTCAACGACCTGTTACCGTTTATCTGGGAACACACACAGTCTTTTCTGTGTAAGCGTTCAGACCTCCGAGGTTTTGGCCGCAATTTGGCTTGAAAAGTGGATTGCCTGCCGTTCAAAGCCGTCGAGAGAGCACCATTTGCAAACCTCGGAGGTCTTGGCAAGCGTTCTCCCCACTCCTCTGAACGCTTACTTTGCCACCTCAGACCTCCGAGGTTTTGGGCAAGTGATGTGTCAAAGCACCGCGTGTCGAGGGCAAAATGCGGGCTGTTTTGTTGCAGGAAGTGAAACCTCGGAGGTCTTTCGGGCATGTGGGTAATCACCAGCAAAAGCAATTTGACATCGCTTCAAGCCTATAGTATTATTAAGGGCACTCGCAGTTCTAACAACAGAAGACTGATCCTCGGCGCAGCAGCCGCATCCTCCGGGAGTTACTATGGCAGTAACTAAGGCAGAAGTTCGATCGGGAGCCTATTATGACTCCGTGATCCTGATGCAATTGCAGCGCTCCCTGGCCGACCTGCCTGGCGTCCTCGACGCTGGCGTGGTGATGGGGACCGACGCCAACAAGGACATCCTGGCCCAGAGTGACTTGCTGACGCCGGAGGCCCAGGCCGCCGTGGCCGATGACCTGGTCATCGTGGTTCGCGCCGAAGACGCCGCCGTCGCCGAGGCTGCACTGGGCCAGGTGAATGGACTACTCCTCACCCGTCGCCGGGGAGGCTTCGAGCAGGAATACCGCCCCAGGAGCCTCGAGTCGGCAGTCCAGATGCTGCCCGATGCCCAATGGGTGCTCATCTCAGTCCCAGGTCGTTATGCCGCTGGCGTGGCCCGTCAGGCACTGCGTCTGGGCAAGAACGTATTCCTCTACAGCGACAACGTCTCCCTGGATGACGAAGTTGCCCTCAAGCAGACGGCGGCCGAAAAAGGTTTGTTGGTCATGGGGCCAGACTGCGGCACAGCCATCGTCAACGGTGTGGGACTGGGCTTTGCCAACCGGGTGCGCCGGGGGCCGATCGGGCTGGTCGCCGCGTCGGGAACGGGGTTGCAGCAGGTGAGCGCCCGCATTCACCAATTGGGGAGCGGCGTCACCCACGCCCTCGGCACCGGCGGGCGCGACCTATCCCAGGCAGTGGGTGCGGTGACGGCCCGCCAGGGGCTTGACCTCCTCAGCCGTGACCCCGAAACGCGCGTCATCGTGCTCGTCTCCAAGCCGCCCTCTCCTGCCGTCGCCGATGAGTTACTGAGAGCCGCCCGGTCGGCGGGCAAGCCAGTCGTGGTGGATTTCATCGGTTATTCACCTCCGGCCCGCCAGGTAGACAACCTGCACTTTGCCACCACCCTCGACGAGGCCGCCGACTTGGCTGTCCAGTTGGCCGCCTCAACACCCGACGCGGAGCCCACCCCAGACCTGGACCTGGACCGCTTCACGCCGGGCCAACGCTACCTGCGTGGTCTCTTCTCCGGCGGCACCCTGGCCTACGAAGCCCTGCTGATCCTCCAGGGCTACCTGCCCGCCGTCTACTCGAACGCACCGCTAGACAAAGAATATCGCCTGGCCAACTCGCTGGTCAGCCAGGCCCACACCATCGTTGACCTGGGCGAGGACGAGTTCACGGTAGGCCGTTTGCATCCGATGATGAACAATGACCTGCGCATCCGGCGGCTGCAACAGGAGGCCGACGACGCGGAGGTGGCCGTCATCCTGCTCGACGTAGTACTGGGCTACGGCGCGCACCCCGACCCGGCCAGCGAATTGGCCCCCGCCATCGCCAAAGCGCGTGCGGGGGCAGAACGAGCCGGCCGATACCTGGAGGTAGTCACCGTCGTAGTCGGCACCGACGAAGACCCACAAGGCTTCGATGCACAGGTACAGCAACTCAAAGCGGCAGGAGCGCGAGTAGAAACCAGCAACGAAGCCGCCGTCCGCCACACCGGTCGCCTGCTCCAATCCCTAAACCCAATACCCAATACCCAATACCCAACACCCGTAGACCTGGCCGTACTCCACCAACCCCTGGCCGCCATCAACGTCGGGCTGGAGTCGTTCACCGAGAGCCTGGTGGCCCAGGACGCCCCGGTGGTTCAGGTAGACTGGCAGCCTCCGGCCGGTGGCAACGAGAAACTGATGGCAATCCTGGAGCGGATGAAGAGATAGGGACGAATAGCAAGCATTCCAGAAGAATTAGGCGGAGGAGAATCAAGATGAAGTGGCAAGAAATCCGCGTCCACTACCCTCAGCAATGGCTTTTAGTTGAAGCCATAAAAGCCCACTCTGAGGCCAATAAGCGCATTTTGGAACAACTGGCAGTTGTCGACACATTTCCCAACTCAGTCACCGCTATGAAAAGTTATCTGCAACTCCACCGCGAAGTCCCAGAACGCGAATTGTATGTTTTTCATACAAGCCGCGAGACACTAGACATCACTGAACGGAGATGGCTGGGCATCCGGGGGGCACGATGAAAATACGCCTGCGAGACGGTTTACCACACGTCACGGCTTCTCTCACCTATCAAGGCCGACGACTATCGCTCAAAGATGTTCTACTTGATACAGGCTCTGCCGGGGCAATCTTTTCGACGGACAGAGTATTAGATATCGGCTTGACGTATGAGCCGGATGATACGGTGCATCGGATTCGTGGTGTTGGTGGCACAGAGTTTGTGTTCACCAAACGAGTTGACCGCCTCGCAGTGGGCGAGCTTCAAGTCAACGATTTTCAAACCTCATCTTGATTTAGCACGAATTCCGTGTTATCATGTTATTATGATTCAGTCATTCAAAAACACTGGAACCGAAAACATCTTCGACGGCAAAAACACAAAAGCCGCCCGTAGGACCTGCCCTCGGCCTTTGTGGAGGGTCACTACTCGAAAACTCGACCAACTCGATTCTGTAAACTCACTGGACGAACTTGGTGTACCTCCTGGCAACCGCCTAGAAGCCCTTGCAGGTGATCGTAAAAGCCAACACAGCATCCGAATCAATGACCAATATCGCATCTGTTTTGTTTGGACTGACACTGGACCAGACGCCGTCGAAATCGTGGACTATCACTGAGACCACATATCACTTACTAGGAGAAGAGAGATGATGCGTATTCCTACTCATCGAGCCCCCACCCATCCAGGCGAAATGCTTTTAGAAGAATTCCTCGTTCCTATGGGCCTCACCCAACGGGAACTGGCGAAAGCGATCCACGTACCCTATCAAAGAATCAACGAACTGGTAAATGGGCGCAGGGGTATGACCCCAAGTACAGCTCTACGGCTGGCAAAGTTCTTCGGAGTTTCAGCAGATTTCTGGATGACACTGCAACTGCGTTGGGATTTGTACTACGCCACACGAAAGGAATCCAAACAGTTGGAACTGATCCAACCTCGTGCAATTGCTGCTGGCTCTGCAGGATGAGAGAGCAATCTCACCCCCGCCATCACGTACAGTAAGGTAACGGAAAGGGTGCTCTTGACTCATAGAGAAAAGAGGATATGCTATGAAAGAATTCATCGCCGCTTGCGTCCAAATCGCCGTCACGCCCAACGACGTGCAGGCCAACATAAACAAGGGCATCGCTTGGCTGGAAAAGGCGGTCAGCGAATACGAGGCTGAACTAGTCGTCTTCCCGGAGACGGTGACCACCACCTTCGTGACCGGCCTGGAGACGGAGGAGTTGTGGGATCTGGTGGACGAGGTCCCCGGCCGCATCACCCACGACGTGCAAGCGGCCGCCAAATCGCTGGGCGTCCACGTCGTCTGGCCGTCCTACCGGCGCGGGCCGGAGCGCGGGGTGATCTACAACTCGGCGGTACTGATCGGGCCGGATGGGGAGATCATCGGCGTCTACGACAAGACGCATCCCTTCCCGCTGGAACGGCGCGATTGCGGCGGCTGGGTAACCGTCGGCAACCGCGCCGACGTGTTTGAGACGGCCCTGGGCAGTATCGGCATGATCATCTGCTACGACGGCGACTTTCCAGAACTTTCGCGGTTGCTGGCGGTGAAAGGCGCTGAAATCATCGTCCGGCCATCGGCCCTCTTGCGCAGTTTCGATATCTGGTATATAAC
>JAUWOI010000410.1 GCA_030612185.1 Anaerolineae bacterium | reverse complement strand
CTTTCTTTACTATATGTATAAGCCAGCCCCAGCCTTTCGTGCTTTTCGCGCGCCAACCCTCGCTCGACCATCTGGACAGCAGACGACAATATTCTACACCAGGTTGATGACAAAACCTGGCATAATTGTAGCGCAATTTGGGGGAATGGGAAGTGGGTTCAGTGGGGGCTGATCTGGAACGGGGCGTCCATCGCGACTGTCCTCCGACGGTTATCGCTTCGGCAGTTCCGCCCCGCATGCACGGCACGCCTTGCTGTAGATGTCCACCGGCTTGCCGCAGGCGGGACAGCGCCAACGGGCCTCCTGCTCTGCCAGCCAGACCTCAAGGCCCGCTTCGGCCAGGCGGCGCAGGTTAGTCAGGGGGATGTCGCTCCGGTCGGCGCTGAAGGCGGATAGATCATCGCAGGAGAAGTCCGCGCACTCGTGGCAGAAGGTGATACCGCACTTACGAGTGCAGGCCAGGAACTGGCACTCCGGACTCCAATGGCGGTCGAGCGGGCCACGGCAGCCCTCGCAGCGGATCTCCTCCGGCTGGCAGTGGAAGACTTCCCGCGCGGTCCGTTCCAGCCGTTCGGTGTCCTGGTCTTTGTACATCCGGTAGATGGGGCAGGCCCCGCAGTAGAGGCCGCAGGCGCAGGCCAGGGGTGTGTCAATCATCGTTTGCCTCCTCCATTTAGCCCAGCGCAAACCCGGCCCGCTCAAACAACTTGCCGTTGATTTTGGGCTCAATGGCGTGTTCGCCGGGGTAGTATTTGCGCGTTGTCACCGGCGCAAAACTGTGCCTCTTGGTGATATGGAGCACCTCGCCGGGCTGGATCGTTTTTTTGGCCAGTTTGAACACTTTCGGCGTCAGCCTGCCGTTGGCCCTCACGAGGTGCACCACGTAGTCAATCATCAGGTTCTGCGGTTCGTCGCTCAACGACTCGATCTCGAACGAGAACATCACTTTGCCGCCCAGCGGGACGGTTTTTGGTTCGACGGTCAGGTAACGCACGACAATCGCCGGATTGACAGGATAGCCAAGCAGTTCGAGCGCGGCGGGATGGCCGGCCTTGATCAGTGTGCGCAATGCGTGGCTGGTAATCGAGCGGATTTCCTCAGTATCGTGCGCCTGCCAGCATCGCAGCACCTCGATTACCACGTCGGGGTTGTCCTTCGAGATGTCGTTGAGGTTATTGGCAACGCTGCGTCGCACCGATTCCGCCCCGTCGTCCTTGAGTTGTTCGAGGATGGGCAGGATCGGTGACGGATCGGTTTTGAAAGCGGGCAGGGCCATCCCCCAGGGTAGGCGCGGGCGACAGCCCTCGCTGGCCAGGCGGCGCACGAGTGGGCTTTCGTGCTGTGCCCACTGGCGCATCTGGGCCATCAAACGATCCTGATAGCGCACGATGAACGGGCGTACGGCGAATTCGGCGCTGATCAGTTGTGTGAACTGCCCCAGTGCCGGGAGCGAGACCTCCAGGTCGTCCAGCCCGTAGGTCGCGACGTAATCGGGGAAGATCATGTTCTCGAAGCCGTAGTCGGAGAGCAAGGGAGCCGCCTGGCGAAGGATGTCGAGCGCAGTACGGTAGTCAGGCGGCAGGAAGTCGTGGAGGATAGTGGTGATGTGCCTCATCCGGTCTTTGAGTTCGCGGGCCTCCCAATCTCCGTCGAAGACACGCACCGAAAAAGCGTTCCCGTCGAAATCGGGGTATACGTTCTTGAGCGATGCAGCCAGGTCTGTCACGAACTGCCTGTTATACATGTTCTTCAGTGGTTCCGCCACAAGTTACCTCCGATTCATCTGTCCAGCAGACCAAGACCTGACAAGTTTGGTAATTTCTGGTCATTTGCCGCTAATTTGCCCCTAATATGCCTCATTGTCTCACATACGATTGCCAAAACCTGTCAGGTCTGGCTGAGCCAATCTTATTTCAGAGCGCGGGTGAAGGGCGTGCGGAAGCGCGGCGGAAGAAACTCGCCGCCCAGGAAGGTTTGCAGGCGCTGGGACTCGTCCGCCAGCAAAACCTGCTCCTCATCACATACTGATTCAAAGAGGCCGTAGATCACGCTCCCGTCCTTGCGCTGCCCCCAGGCACCCACCACCCGCCCGTTGACCCAAACGGTTGGCACAGCGTTCCCAGCGCGGTCAAAGACTTTCGCGCGGTGCTCTGCTGCCAGGAAACGACGCCGATCACGGTAGCCCATGATGTAGGGATCAAGATCCGGGAGGAAGAAGACATAGAAGGCATCCGGCAGAGAGAAGTCGCGCAGTCGCTGGGCATCCTCAGCCAATATCCAATATCCAATACCCATTACCCCATCCCTCAACGGTGACTTCCACCAACTCCGGCTTCAGAGGCTCCAGCGCCTTCTTCGTCTCGCCCTTGGAGAAGCCAGTCCACCACTGGACATCGTCGAAGGTAGCCGGCCCGAAGGCAGCCAGGTAACGGCGCACCAGCCAGGCCCGTGCTTCCTCAGGAGTGACGGACTCCAGATCAACGTCCGGCAGCCAGTCGGAGAGAGCGGCGTATTCGTAGAGGTTGCTGCGCCAACTGCCCCGAGGACGGGCTCGGACGACCAGTCCCAACACACACATGGTGAGCATCAAGCGCGAGCCGATGCTAAATTCGCCCTCATAAGGCTTGCCCACGTCGTGCTGGATCTTGGTCTTGAGTTCCGGCGCCGTCTGACTGATCTGCCGCACCGTGGATGGTCCCTTCTCGGTCAACACATCCAGCACCTGGCGGTACAGTCCCTTCAGCAGTGCTTCTGCTTCCCCCTCCTGGCAGATCCCTGCTTGCACAAGAAGGGGCTCCCAGCCTCGGAGATCTGCCAGGAAGTGTCGCTCGACGTAAGCCTGGAAGAAAAGAGGCACCTCGTCGCTGGGTACCGCGTGCATTGTCATCCTCATACAGTGTACCCTGGCCAGATCTCGCCGCTCGTAGAGCGCGTCCTCCAGCATCTCGCGCTGGAAATCGGGAACTCGCGCCCAGAGGGAAAGGTATGGCGAGGTCGCGCTGGTGGCGTGCAGGGCCACAATGTCGCGCGTGACCTCCACCGCGTCACCGAGGTGAGAGGTGGGCAAAAGGTGCTGCTTGTGGGCCAGGTAGCGGTTGACTAATGAGACTCTGAAGACGTCTGTCATTTCTTCTTTCTCAGCCTCAAATCAATGCTTGCTAACGAGGCCAGGTCTTGAATTGTGGTTCTCATAGCCTTCGCCTTGGCTTTCAGGTTCGAGCCATCAACCTGCTCGCTGGCAAGCATCCTCTCCATCTCGTCTATCGCCTGGCGGATCAGGTCAGGTGGCATCAGCCCGCAGGCTCTGCAGTAGAAACTCATCGAGCGCCCCTCGTTATAGTGGTCAAGCAGGTGTTCCACCAACAGATGCCGCTCCCTTTGCTCCTCCAGGTAGATTTCCAGTCCGACCTCCCTGATCCTGTCCAGGTTGGGGAGAGCCGGCTTGTGACTTATGAAACTATCGAGCCCCTCCTCCACGCCCAGCACCCGCAGTAGCCTCTCGCACGGATACTCGTCGCAGTCGGCGCAGGTGAAGAGCCCCCGCCTAGTGACGCAGCACCGGTAGACACTGCAATAGGAATGTTGCTCGCCCAGTTGGCAGCCCAGGCACCTGCTCCGCGCCTTGGATTGAAAGCGGGGGCACAGCCCACAGTAGAGGCCGCAGACGCCAGCCAAGCCTCTCTCTTCCATCAGACTCACTTCCTCTCTGTTATCCTTCTGACTCACCGAATGCCTGTCCCCGAACGGCATCGTCCACCTGATAGCGGATGTCGGCGTAGACCACGCCGCGCTTTGCCCGTTCTTCCTGCTCGGCCAGCCACTGCTCCAGTCCCACCGCCTGCAGTCGCCGATTGTCAGCGATGAGCGTGGGGTACATGGCGCCCAGCGCCTCGATGCGCGGGCAAGGGAAGTCGGGACACTGGCTGCACAGTTCCAATCCCCGCTGCCGGGCACAAGCGCGGATCTGGCACTCGGGTGGGCCGCCGCCAGCGCGACAGCCGGGACAGCCGCCGTCGTCTTGCAGGCTCTCCAGGAAGCGCCAGAACTCGATGAAGCCGGGGATGCCAGCGCCCCAGTCGGGCCATCCTTCCTCGGCCATCGCCTCCTGTAACGCCGAGGCCCGTTTGGGGATGCTCGCTCGGCCCGCACACAGCCCGCAGTACAGGCCACAGTAAGTCACAAACTCCAGTTGCTCGGTCATGTCAGCCTCCAATGACGGTCGTCAGAACAGCGACCAGGCCCTCCTCGTCATCGGCTTCGAGAGCGCGCAGCGCGGCCTGGGTGTCGAACCACTGAGGCACTGAATCCACTGACGACGCTGAGAAAGGCTAACCATTCAGTGAAATTCAGTGCTTCAGTGATTCAGGCTTCAATCACCCGCAGCGCCCGCAGCGTGACCCACTTGCTGGGCTGTCGCTTGACCTCGACGTCGGCCCACATCTTGCCGTTGTAACTGTACTCCGTCTTC
>JAUWOI010000385.1 GCA_030612185.1 Anaerolineae bacterium | reverse complement strand
TGTACATCGGTCCATCCTACCCCGAGGTGGCGATGACGACAGCGGCAGCGGTCCGCGAGGGCGGGGGCGCGGTCTTTTGCGCCCCTGGCGGCGTGCATGTGCCGGTGGAAATCCTGGAGCCTGTCCTGGAGCGAACCGGCGTCCTGCTCGTGAGCCGCACCGAGGCGTTGGCATTGACGGGCCAATCGTCGCCCGACGAGGCCGCCCTGACGCTGCGGGAGATGGGGCCGCAGATCGTCGTGGAGACGCTGGGAGCGGAGGGGGCGCTCGTGGCGAGCGACGCGGGCCTGATCCGCGTGCCCGCTTTCGTTGTTCCCGACGCGTGGGATACCACCGGCGCCGGCGACGGTTTCGCCGCCGGGCTGATCGCCGGGTTTCTGGAGGGATTGGACTGGGAGGAGGCGGCGCGGATGGGCTGCGCGGTGGCCGCGCTTAAAATCCGCCATGTGGGGGCGCGCAGCGGGCTGCCCAATCGGGAGGAGGTACGGTTGTTGTTGAGCGGCCCGCGTGCGGCCTAATCAAGTATTGTAGGGAGGTGTGCGATGGCACGGTCAGAACTCTCTCGGAGAGAGAAAACAGAGGTATGGAAAAACATTGAGGAGGTTGCTGGACCTATGACGTCGGTTGAACCAAGGCGAAAGGATTGGAGGGAGAGCCCGCAAAGAAACCTCTCTGTGTTCGTGACCTTCTCAAGGGATGATCAACTATTCTACGATATACATCCCGATGACCTCAAGGGATGGTTGGCCTACGAACGAGCCTTTGTCGTGTTCGTGATGGGAACACACGAGGAGGTCTTGATAGTGCCAGTGCGGAGTATGCAGCGTCTTGTGGAGGGCCTCGTCCCAAAGGGATATGGAGAGCACAAGTTGCATATCATTCATAATGAAAGAGGCTATGAGTTTCGCGAGGTACCTGGACATAGCCTTACACCATTTCACAACAGCTACGAGTTACTGGCAAACTAGGAGCACATGGGCGTGCCTGGGCAGTTTGTTGGTGCATTGGTGTTTTCTGAGGGGGGCACTATAAGTTGTTCGCTGATATACTGAACGCAAATCAAACCAGTGAATTGCCCGAGTCTAAAAAGAGCTCTCGGATGGCAGGAGCAGAGGCTTTGGCTGGGTAAAACGTGGTAAAACAGGCCAAAACCCGGCTAAAGCCCTTAATCCAAATTCGCCCAATTCATTTGCGTTCAGTATACTTCGACACTCTCTGGCCCATAGAAACCTGTGGCCGTCCAACAACGGGTTGCTCGTGCAAAGCCAAATCCGAAGTATTGGGAAGGAGGTAGAACTTGAGAAATTTGCTAATGTTGCCCACCTGTCTGCCGACAGTCAGAGGGGGTGAGCGTCGAGAGACACAAGTTCCACCTGGCCAAAGTCTAGCCAGCAGGCTGGTAGTGAACCCCACGTCCAGACCCGGTAACGATTTCGCTGCCAGGTTGATCGCTGGCTTCCTGGAGGGACTGGACTGGGAGGCGGCGGCCCGGATGGGCTGCGCGGTGGCCGCGCTCAAAATCCGCCACGTAGGGGCTCGTAGTGGACTTCCCAGTTGGGGGGAGGTACAGTCGTTGTTGGGTGGCCCTGTGCAGTCTAAACATTGTTCGGCGGCATCGCTCTCCCCCAAAAAAGCGGGGGGAGGCTAATGGAAGCCGGTTGACAGAGGGGGCGGTCCAGTATGGTCGAAATTGTCTGGGAGTTCGTCGTCAAGGAGGAGGCCCGAGGCCAGTTCGAGTTGGCGTACGGCCCAGGCGGCGCGTGGAGCGATCTGTTCGCACGATGCCCGGGCTTCCGAGGCACCACCGTGCTGCGCGACACGAAGAATCCGCGGCGGTATCTGATGATTGACCTCTGGGAGACAGGGGCCCAGCGGGAGCAGGCGCTGGCCGAAAGCAAGGCCGAGTACTCTGACCTGGAGGCCGCCTTTGGTGAGTGGACCGAGTCTAAGACTGAGGTGGGTATCTTCAGCGTGCTGGCCGAGGCGACGGTGCGCCCCCGTGGCAGAGCAGGGCGAAGCAAGGCTGGAGAGGCCCGTCGAAGCAGCCGCCGAACAACTTGCTGAAGCCGACTCGGCTGGCGGGCGAATAGGGCAGGTAGGTTGGCCTGCCGTATGGCTGGCGCGAGAATGACGTCAAGCCCGAGCCGCCGAGTGGGGTGTTCCGCGACGATTTTTGACCCAACGAAACGAAAAGGGCTACGGAGATAACGAATGATAGTTGACAGCATTGAGTCTGAACAGGAAAAGGCGCTCCGCAGGAAGCAAGGTACTCCTGATCTTCTCAAGAAACTTGGAGCAGTTTTTGTCTTGGCCGCCGTCATACTCGTCTTTGGTTTTGCTCCCTCTCTGTCGGCACAGAACCAGGTTTCTCTCACCATACTGCATACCAATGACCTCCACGGCATTATGCTGCCTTTTGAGGAAGAAGGGGAGATGGTGGGAGGATTTAGCCGAATCTCCACCCTCGTTCAGGAGGTGCGCCAGGAAGAGGAGAATGTCCTTCTGGTGGATGCGGGTGATACCATCATGGAGGACCGGCATCTGATGGCCAACTACTTCCGGGGCGAGCCTGTGATCAAGATCATGAACGAGATGGCGTATGATCTGGCGGTCCCGGGGAACCACGATTTCGAGTTTGGGTTAGACATTTTGGCCGAGAGGATAGCGCAGGCGGACTTTCTCTATCTGGCGGCCAATATCGTGCCCACTGAGGACCCCACCGAAAGCGCCTTGCTGATGACCTCTCAGATGGAACCGTATGTCATCGTGTCGGTGCAGGGAGTGAGGATTGGGTTCCTGGGGCTGACTATGCCCCTTCACGGGTTCTCGGGCATCGACATAAAAGAGACACTGCAGACGGCCCGCGAGTACGTCCCTCGGATGAGGGAAGAGGCCGACATCGTCGTAGTCATGACCCATCAGAAGATGGAGAGAGACTATGAAATCGTGGACGAGGTCGAAGGAATAGATATCCTGCTTGCTGCCCACGTGCACAGTGTGGCCTTTGAGCACGGCCTGATGCGCAACGGCACGCTCATAGCCAAGACCTCCTGTTGGGGCAAGGAGTTGGGCAGGGTCGATCTGACCGTAGAACAGGGCCCAGATGGTTTCCATCTTAAGGAGGCCCAGGCGTCCTTGCTTCATGTGACCTCTGCCGTTGCCGAGGACGAGGAGATTAACCGGATCATAGAACCCTACCTCAATCAGACCAAGCAATACCAGGTCTATCTGGTATCAGGCCTGGTCTGCATATTTCTGGCTATTCTTACTGTGCTGGTCATTCTCATGCGAAGATCTTATAGGGACTCTCAAGCGAGTCCGGATTAGCGAGCAGGTGGGTGTGGTGGATGGATGAGTCGGATGTGATAGTGCTGGGCGGGGCGGCAGTAGACGTGGAAAGTTGCAGAGCATAGTTTTGAAGGAAGATAGAGACAGTTCAGGCGGAAGGGTCTACGGCAGTAAATAGGAGGGTAGGCATGACAGTTCTACTAACAGGCGCTAGTGGTTTCTTGGGACGGCACGTTTTGAAACATCTCGGTGATCGTCCATTGCGGCTACTTGTTTTGCCTGATGACCCGGCCTTGCCTGAACTAGAGAAATGTGCTCAAGTAGTAATCGGAGATGTGACGCGCCCCCAAAGTCTGCCCCCTGCGTTGGAGGGTGTTACTCAAGTGGTGCACCTGGCTGGGTGCGTTAAGGGCGGGCGCGGCCCGGCTGAAACCTTCATGGCCGTCAATGCTCAAGGCACATCTAACCTGGTTCGGGCAGCCAGAGAGGCTGGGGTAGCGCACTTGATATACACCAGCAGTATCACTGTCTATGGCTATGTCAGTGACGCCAAAGAGTCAGATCCGTTGGTGCCCACTCCTGGTTATCCATCCAGCAAGATCCACGCCGAACAAGTTTTACGTCAGTTGTTGCCGACACAAGCCACCATACTACGTCTGCCACTTGTTCTCGGTGCGGGCGATACGGGTTTCATGTGTCCTGCCCTCCGCGGCTTTCGCCAAGCGGGGAGGGTGATTCTAATTGGTTCGGGCCGAGTTCCCTGGTCGGTGTTGGCTGTCAGTGATGCCGCCCGAGCCATATCTCTGTGCCTGGACAAGTTGGAGACACGCGGTAACACATACAACGTATTGGGCGAAACCATCACCAACGGCACGCTTTTGCGAGCCATTGGCGCGGGGGCGAACTGCATCAAGGAAACACGATTGCCATACGTGATTGCCTGGGTAGTTGCTGCATTGGCTGAACTTGCAAATCGGGAAGGTCTCACACGAGCACAAGTGCAAGCCTTAAGTCAGCCACTCTCCATGAATGGTGACCGCTTTGCACAACTTGGTTTCGTGGCCAAGACGGGTTGGCGCGAGGCGCTGACTCAGGCTACTGATTGGTGTACAGAAGGAGGTGCTCTGTGAAAGCCCTCGTCGCAGGACAGCCCGGACGGGCGGAGTGGATGGAGATGGACGAACCGGCAATCGGGCCGGGGGAGGTGCTGTTGCGCCCGCTGGCCGGCGGCATCTGCACGACCGACGTGAAATTTGTGCGGGCGGGCTACACCGGCGGCCCGCATTACGCGCTGGGGCACGAACTGGGGGGCGAGGTGGGGGCGGGGGGCGAGGGGGCGCGGTGGCAGGGCGGCGACCGGGTGGCGGCCGCGCCCTACCTGCCCTGCGGCTCTTGCTACTACTGCCTCCACGGCCAGCCGACCCTGTGCCCGCATCTCTTTGAGAACAGCCTGAGGCCGGGCGGCTTGGCC
>JAUWOI010000085.1 GCA_030612185.1 Anaerolineae bacterium | reverse complement strand
GTTCCATTGGCCGGCAAACAGATGCTAGGTGGTGCACGCCAATTCGTGTTCGCGCCTGAGAGTTGCCAACGGTTACCAGAACTGAACCTGTTGTCAGGCGCAATCGTGACCTACCTGGCCGCTGCGTTGCCCGCGGTTCCGACCGGATTCTGGGACCGCAATCCCAAGCCCACGCCTGGACGGCTGCGCCGGTTGCTGGCGCGGGTGCATTTTCCAAAGTTGTACCCGTTTCCGGGGCGACTTCGAAAAAAGGACTCTGTCTGTGACCATTTGCCCAAGGGTATTTTGGGTCATCGACGTACTAGACAGCCTGCCAGCACCTAAAACCGCTGGTTGAGGCCAATTTCCGGCTTTTTTCTCAACTCGGAAGCCTTTTTCATTGCTTTTGGAATTCCCGGCTGTACGCTACTGCCCACCAGCGACGGACGGTTTACCGGAAACTAAAGTTTGAAGGGGATATTGAAATTGGCGGACTTGCATTTTGGGTTCATGCAAAGTATACTATAGTTGGGACAGGAGATGAATGTGACGATAGGGGACAGGTGATGCAAACACAGGTTGAAGAATTCCTTCGCTTACTGGCAGTGGAGAAGGGTTACTCGAAACACACCATCGCGGCCTACCGCAATGACCTCACCCAGTTCCTGACCTATCTGGCAGGTGAGATTGTTTCTTCCTGGCGAGCAGTGGGCCGGACGCATATTCTGAACTACATTCTGTACCTGAAGGAGCGTGAATACGCTCCTTCGACAGTGGCCCGCAAGATTGCGTCCGTCAAGTCGTTCTTCCATTTCCTGGTTGCCGATGGAGTGCTCCAGGATGACCCCACCGCTGCGGTGGATTCGCCCCCGGTGGCCAGACGTCTCCCGCGTCCTCTGAGCCGGGAAAAGATGGCGCGCCTGCTGGCGGAGCCGGCCAAGTCTGATACGCCCAGAGCGTTGCGGGACTGTGCTCTGCTCGAGTTGATGTACGCCACTGGCATGCGGGCCAGTGAGGTGATTGGACTTGAGATGGACGCAGTTGATCTGGAGGCCGGCACGGTGCGCTGCCTGGGCAAGGGGAACAAAGAGCGCCTGCTGCCGCTATACAAGCGTGTGCGGGAAGCGCTCGGCGCTTATCTTGAGAATGGACGTGCCAGGTTGCTGCGGGGGCGAGAGACAACAGTGTTGTTTGTCAATCACCGGGGGCGGCCTTTGACCCGGCAGGGGCTCTGGCTGATTGTCAAAACGTACGCTGCAGCCGCCGGTGTCGAGCGTGAGGTTACACCTCACACATTTCGTCACTCCTTCGCCACCCACATGCTCGACGGTGGGGCAGGACTGCGTGAACTCCAACAACTGATGGGCCACGCCAGTATCGCCAGCACGCAGGTTTACACCGAGATTTCCACCCGGCGCAAGCGAGAGGCTTACGACGAGGCTCACCCGCGAGCGTAACTGCCTTGACAACGTCACATTGCAAGGGTGTTGTACTCGAACGCTCTCAGCCCCCAGTCCCCGGGGGCGGGTCTGCAAGGGAACTCGCCCATGGGACGCCCCCGAGACGCCCCCGAGACGGGGGCTTGGAGCGATTTAAGGCCATCTGACATTGTCAGGTACCAGGCCGTTCTCGTAAGGAGGCACAAATGGGTTATGTTGAGGAACTACTGGCACGTAACGAGCGTATCGTGCGAGTCGCCCGCGACCACTGGGTCACGTTGCTGCCTGTAATTCTGGTTGACGTTGCGGTCAGTATCGTCATCATTGGGCTCTCAATCGTGGGGGACATCCTCTCGCTGCCCTGGGCGTGGTTCGGCCTCATGTTGCTGGCTGTGCCCATCATCGGGCACCTCGCGCTCCGTGTCTGGGTGTGGTGGAACAAGCAGTACATCGTCACCAACCGGCGTATCATCCAGGTCACGGGGACGTTCGGCAAGCGAGTGTCGGATACTTCGCTGGAGAAGATCAACGATATTGTGATGGAGCAGTCGGCGCTGGGGCGCTTGCTCAAGTTCGGTGACATTGAGATCATCAGCGGCTCCGAGAGCGGCATTGACGTCTTCCGGCGCATTGCTGATCCCATTGAGTTTAAGAAGGAACTCCTCAATCAGAAGGAGACACTTGGCAGCCTGGATGTTTTTGACGAACGGGTGGGGCGCGTACTGAGCGCTGAAACACCAGACGCCAGCGATGTCCCTGAACTGATTGCCGGACTGGATGAGTTACGCCAGAAGGGTGTGATTACCGACGTGGAGTTCGAAGAGAAGAAACAGCGATTGCTGGCCAAGATTTAGGGCCAGGGAGGGGAAGAAAGAGAGGGGAGAAGAGGAGAGAAGAGGAGAGGAGAGGAGAGAAGAGGAGAGAGATGAGAGGAGATATCTATGCCTGAATTTTTTTCACGGTCGCACTTCGAGGCTGCTGCTGCGACGATACGAGAGCGGACCCAACTCGAACCGAAGGTTGGCCTGATTCTGGGCTCGGGTCTTAATCCACTGGCTGATACTGTCGAGGATGGTACGGCAATCCCCTACAGCGAAATCCCGCACTTCCCCACCGTGAGTGTGGAAGGACACGTTGGCCGGCTCATCGTCGGGCGGCTGGGAGGGCAAGTCGTGGCGGTGATGCAGGGACGTGCTCACTACTACGAGGGTTGTTCGATGGCTGAGGCCACCTTCCCCGTGCGGGTGATGCAGGTTCTGGGGGTTGAGGTTCTGATCATCACCAATGCAGCCGGCGGCCTCAACCCGGAGTTTCACACGGGAGACGTGATGCTTATCACCGATCACATCAACCTGGTCGGGATGGGTGGGCTGAACCCGCTGCGTGGCCCCAATCTCGACGAGTTCGGGCCGCGCTTCCCCGACATGTCAGAGGTGTACGATACCCGGTTACGGGCGCTTGCCAGGCAGGCAGCAACTGGGGCGAATGTGCCTTTGCGGGAAGGGGTGTACGTCTGCCTGGTCGGTCCCAGTTTCGAGACCCCGGCCGATCTGCGGTTCCTGCGCCTGATTGGAGCGAACGCTGTGGGCATGTCCACCGTTCCCGAGGCCATCGTCGCCCGGCACGGCGGCACGCGGGTGTTGGGCCTTTCCGGCATCAGCAACGTTCTGCCGGTCGAGGGTATGTCGCCAGCGGAGACGAGCCACGAAGAGGTGCTGGAGGCGGGTCGGATGCTGGTGCCACGACTGGAAGCCATCATTTGCGGGGTGTTAAAAGCGCTATGATGATTCTTCTCCAATGGCTGGTAGAGTACGTCTGGGTTCTCTACGCTGCATGTGCCATCGGCGTCATTGTCTATGTGATGCGTGCGCTTGTCGCTCAACGGGAGCGAAACCTGGCCCTGTTCATACTCGAACGGGATACTGCCACAGCAAGAATCGTACAGGCCTGGTCTATGGTACTGATCTTCGTCGTCATTGGAGTGGTCATCTTCGTCAGCATTACTATCGTTCTGCCCGGCTGGTCCATCTATGAGGCAGGAACCCTGCTCCCAACACCTACACTGTCAGCCGGCGTGGAGTTTCCTACCCCTGGCGTCACGTCTACTCCCAGTCCCATGCTGGAACTCGTGGTACCGACTCTCACCCCGCTGACCACGACCGTGATGGTGCCCACGCCTCCTCCGCCGGAGGTGGTCGAGACGCCCACTCCAGAACCGGCTGAGATGCCCACTCCGGAGCCGGTTGAGGTGACGGAAGTCGCCATCTCGGGTGAGTTATACGTCCGTTTCGGCGACTTTTCGGCACTGGTCGGTTATAGCCTGCCAGCCGCCGTGGTCACCACGGCAGAGTCTCTGCCGCTCACCCTCTACTGGCGGGCACTGGATGGAACCAGCCCGATGGACTACCTGGCATTCACTCATCTCCTGGCAGGGGATGGCCACCTCGTCGCGCAGCACGATGGTGGGCCGGCAGGCGGTACCCGTCCCACGACCGGATGGACCCCCGGTGAGACCATCGTAGACACTCATCTGTTGGCCTTCTACGACACCGCCTACACCGGGCCGGCGAGGATCGTGGTTGGCCTGTACGAACCGGCTACCGGGCGAGTCCTGGCCGGGACGGGTGATGACCACGTTGTCCTGCCCGTCGCAATCAGCATCATCCCTCAATAAATGGCTAAGCAATTGAAACGACTGGCTACACTGGCCCTCGTGGTCACTATATTGATACTGCTCGTGCCGCTCAAAATGGGCCGTGCGCAGGAGGAAGACGAGGTCGCGCGGCTGATGGAACGTATGTCCAGCGCGGCCAGGGTGGGGCAACTCTTCCTGGTCACTTTCCCTGGGGTCGAGGTCGCCGAGGATGGTGTCATCGCAGAACTGATCCGCGATTATCACATCGGCGGGGTAGTGCTTCTGCCCGATAACGGCAACATCGTCAACGAGGGTGACACGCCCGCGCAGGTGGCCGCGCTGGTCGGTCAACTCCAGCAGGCCGCCTGGGATGCTACGCAGCCGGTGACCGAGACGCTCGCCGAGGAAGGAACATCTCTCGGTCCTTTCGTCCCTCTCTTTGTCGCCGTGAATCACGAGGGCAACGGCATGCCGTTCACCGGCATCGTCAGCGGGACGACACCTCTGCCCTCTGAGATGGCGTTGGGGGCCACCTGGAATCTGAGCCACACTGAGCGCATAGGCCAGATTGTGGGGCAGGAACTGCGCGGTCTGGGCATCAACATGCTGCTGGGGCCTTCGCTGGACGTGCTCGAAAACCCACGCCCTGAAAGTACCGGTGACCTGGGCGTGAGAGCCTTCGGGGGTGAGCCGTTCTGGGTGGGGCAGATGGGGTGGGCGTATGTCCGTGGCGTCCACGAGGGGGCCGAGGGACAGGTCGCGGTCGTAGCGAAGCACTTCCCTGGCCTGGGAGCCTCCGACCGTTCACTTGATGAAGAGGTTTCCACGGTACAGCGCACGCTGGAGAAACTACGGCAGATTGACTTGGCTCCCTTTTTCGCTGTGACCCAGGCTGAGGATCCGTTGGCGCGCACGGACGGGTTGATGGTGTCTCACATCCGCTTCCGGGGGCTGGAGGGTGGTCGCTTTGTTACCACCCGCCCGGTCAGCGTGGATAGCCAGGTGCTCCAGCGGCTGCTGGGGTTACCGGAACTGGCTGCCTGGCGTGAGGCGGGCGGTGTGACGGTCTCTGACGGATTGGGCCTGCGTGCGTTGAGGCGCTTCTACGATCCCGGCGAGCAGACTTTCAACAGCCGCCGCATCGTACAGGAGGCGTTCTTCGCTGGCAACGACCTTTTGCTCCTTTCCCAGTTTGCGCTCACTGATGATTGGGAAGACCGGATAACCAACGTCAAGTCCACGATCACCTTCTTCCGCGAGAAATATGACAGTGATCCCTTGTTCCAGATGTCGGTGGATGCGGCTGTAGCGCGCATATTGCGGCTGAAACTAAGACTCTACGGCGGCACGTTTGACCTCGCTGCCATCCAGCCGGACGTGGAGACAGCCAGCGAACGGGTAGGGCTGCAACTGGAGACGGCATCGGCCATTGGCCGTGACGCTATTACGCTGCTTTCTCCTCCGTCACCTGACCTGGTCCCCTCTCCACCGACTCCCGAGGACAACATCGTCATCTTCACCGACGGTCGGGAGGGGCAACCCTGCGCTGTGTGTGCTCCTGTGTCCTATATTGATCCTCTCGCGCTGCGAGATACAATCGTGCGGCTCTATGGCCCTGATGCGACGGGGCAGATCACTCCGTGGCGGGTGACTAGTTTCACCTTCGACCAACTAGAAGAATACATGAGCGCGCTGTCGCCGTCCCCCACGGCCGGGGAAGCCATCACCCCGACCCAACCTTACCCCGTCGAAGAGGCACTGGGAGGGGCCGACTGGATCATCTTCGCTATGCTCAACCCGACCGGCGATCCGCCCCAGTCAGGAGCCGTGCGGCGCTTCCTGGCCGAGCGGGCCGATGCGTTGCGCGATCCACACCTGGTCGTGCTGGCTTACGATGCCCCCTACTACCTGGATGCAACTGAGATCAACAAACTGAGCGCTTACTACGTGGCTTACGGCCGGATGGGGCCTTCCATCGAGGGTTCCGTGCGGGCGTTGTTCGGCGAGTTTGCGCCGAGGGGGACCGCGCCTGTCAGTGTGGCCGGCATCAACTATGACCTATCAACCCGGACATCTCCAGATCCTGAGCAGACCATCACGCTCTACTTCGACATTGGCGAGCCGCCCGAGGAGGGGCAGCCAACGCCGGAGCCGCCCGAGGAGGGGCAGCCAACGCCGGAATCGCCCAGGCTTGAGGTTGGCGACGCATTGAGGTTGCGCACCGGTGTGATCGTGGATCACAACGGCCATCCGGTGCCCGATGGCACTCCTGTCCGGTTCATCTTCACCTATCCACAGGAAGGGTTGGAACACTTTATTGTGGAAGCGACCCAGGGCGGCGTGGCCGAAACGGCGGTTACGCTGGAACGGACGGGGCAACTAGAAATATCCATCCAGGCAGACCCCGTTCCGCGCACAATCTGCCTGCAAATCACGATCCCGGAGGGGGAGCCAGCCATCATCTGGACGCCCACGCCCACGTCCACGCCCAGGCCTACGTCCACACCGCGACCAACTCCTACACCGGAGCCAGAACCGGAGGTCGAAGAAACACCCACAGCCACGCCTGGGCCGGGAAATGAGGAGGAAGAGATACCCCCCGCGGTCGAGAGCGTCGGATTTCTGGACCTGACCCTGGCGCTGCTCGGTGTCCTCGTCGTCGGCGGTACGGGGTACTACGTTGTGCGTTTTGACAACGGTCCAGCCAGCCGGGCTTTGCGCGTGGCGTTGTGGTGTATGATAGGCGGACTGGCGCTGTATCTGGCCTACGCTCTGCGCGCGCCAGGGGCTGTCTGGTTGCGAGAGCAGGCTGGCGTGTGGGCCGCAGGATGGATGGCGCTGCTGGGCGGGGTGGTGCCGCTGGTTATCGCGCGGATTGCCGGCCGGTGGAGACGGTCTGGATAGGCTGCAAGTGTGCAAGTTGGCAAGTGTGCAAGTTTGCAAGTTGGCAGGTGTGCAAGTTTGCAAGTTGGCAAGTGTGCAAGGCAGGGGCTTTGAGCGGCTAATTGAAGAAGGTCACCAATACGGCGAGGATGAGCATCACGGCGGCAAACGATAGCAAGCCCCGGTTTTCGATCACTGCCCGGCGCCACTCCCCTTGTGCGGGAACCAGGGGAAGCAAGGAGGAGGGGATGGAATTGGCGTGTAGCAGTTCCCGAAACGCTGCCACGTTCGGTGGGCGTGGACTGGGATGCATGGCGATGGCTGTCATAATGGCACGCTCTGTGGTGGGAGGGATGCGTGGATTGATCGCTCGCGGGAATAGGAGCGCGTTGGGGTTGAGGAACCGCTGCTTGGCATCTACTGGGGGTTGATTGGTCAACAGGTGGTAGAGCGTAGCGCCAAACGAGTAAACGTCGGAACGGACATCGGTGTGGCCGGTATCTCCACCATACTGCTCCAACGGGGTATAGGCTACGGTGCCCCGACCTTGCAGAATGGTGACGGTGTGGGAGTCGTCCGCCGCCAGCAGTTTGACCAGCCCAAAGTCCACCAGTTTAATCAGTCCACCGGGCGTCAACTTGATGTTGGCCGGCTTGATGTCGCGGTGGAGTACGGGAGGGTCCTGGCTGTGGAGATACTCCAACGCGTCACACAACTGGTCGGCCCAGCGAAGCACCAGTTGCTCGTCGAGGAATTTACCCTGGCGACGGTTCTCCTCCATCAGGTGGCGCAGGTCCGGCCCACCGACGAAGTCCATCACCAGGTACTCACGCCCACTCTCGCTGAAGGTGTCGGAGACCTTGGGCAGGTTGGGGTGGTCCAGCCGCGCCAGAGTGGAGGCCTCGCGGCGGAATTGCTCCTGGGATTGGAGCAGCGCCTCTGGCGTGGCTTCTGGGTCTGGGCGGACCTCTTTGACCGCACAGATGCGACCTTCCAGGCGCAGGTCCTCGGCGCGGTATACTGCGCCCATACCCCCTTGGCCGACAGGCGCAATGATTTTGTACCGTCCACGCAGGACGGTCTCGGATGCAAGCAGGCGGACCATGTTTTCTCTTCTTCTCTCTGTTGCGGCTGCGTTTCATCATAAGCGAGAAGAGCGATTCTGTCAAGTACAGCAATTCCCGGTTGATCAGACCTGACAGGTTTTTACCCAAGATTTGCTGTTCAACACAGTTGCCGAGTGACAGATGGGGCCTCAAGTGACGAAATTCGTGGAAACCTGTCAGGTCTTGAGTGAGGAGGTTGTGATGACACGACTGGACATGCCAATGCTCATTGTCTACGAGGGAGAACTGGAAGGGCAGCGCTGGGTCATCGAGCAGGGTCAGGTGATTATCGGGCGGGGGTCGGAATGTGACATCGTGCTCCCGGAGCGGCAGGTATCGCGCCACCACGTCCAGATCGAACGGGACTCCAGTGGCTATCTGCTGCGCGATCTGGGGAGCAAAAACGGCACTTGCGTCAATGGCCGGGAGGTGCACGATGAGCCGTACCGTCTGAAGGATGGGGACGAGATACAGGTCGCGCTGTGCATCAAGATGGGCTTTGTGGGCGCTGACGCGACGTTGCCGTTGGAGTTGACCGGTCCACGCCGTGGACTGCACGTTGACCGGGCTGCCAAGAGGATCTTCGTCGGGGGGCACGAGTTGACCCCGCCTCTCTCGGTGTCTCAGTACCGGCTGCTGGAGTTACTGCTCGACCACGAAGGTGAGGTGATTGCGCGGGAAACAATCGTGGCCGCCGTGTGGTCCGAAGATGAAGAGGTGGGCATCTCCGAACAGGCGATTGATGCGCTGGTGCGCCGCCTGCGCGACCGTATCTCGGCCGCAGACCCGGATCACCACTACATTGTTACTGTGCGTGGGCACGGGTTCCGGTTGGAGAATCGGTGAGTGTCAATGAAGCAATGAAGCAATGAACAATGAAGCAATGACATAATGACTAAATTGCCTCTACTCCGTGTGTTCGACCAGTGCGCTGATCTCCTGGCGCAACCGTTCAATTTCCTGAACTATCTCAGACTCATCGGGCCGCCGCCGGTGCTGCATCTTCTTGAAGGCTAGTTCTGTACACCATTCGTGTAGTCGTCGTGCGCGCCGCCACTCACTCATCCCTCCGGTCCATAGCGCCCGCCACTCTGCCCGGCTGCGCCTCCCTGGGGCGGTCAGCGTGCGGTAGAGCGCGTCTGGCACCTCGCCCACCAACTCGGTTATCAGACACCGGCGCTGCCGCGCCAGCGACCAGCCTGTGACGATCCCGACCAGGATCACCCCCGCTCCTGTTGCGAGAACTGTCACGACGTTCAACCCCAGGAGATTGCGCGCCAGCAGGCTATGCAGCGCGTGAGTCGCCACCGCCAGCACGAATCCTCCCACAGATAAGACCCAACGCTGCCTCCGCTTCTGCGTCAGGCGGGCAAGTCCCAGCCCCGCGCCAAAGATTGCTGTATAGAGGGCGTGGTTCATACCGTAGGCCAGCCCTTCAGCGAAGACGGAGACACTGAGTCCGTCGAAGCCCCACAGCGCGAAACTGCCGGCGTAACTGATGATATTCCCCGTCATCGCAAAGCCGAAGCCCACCATCGCCCCGTAGATGATGCCATCCAGGACGTTGTCGAACTCGCGCCGGTAGCGCCAGGAGATGAAAAGCACCGCCGCGCCCTTTAAGACTTCTTGTAACAGCGGCGCGATCAGGCCCAGCCGCACTGCTTCCAACGCATGGGCACCGATCAGGTCCGGCGGCAGCCGAAAGAACAGTTCCGCCGCCAGCGCCAGCGCCAGCGACGGGATGGCCCCCCACAGAAACGTTGCCGCCAGCAGCCGCTTCGGCTCCTTCTCGTACCGGTCCACCCAGTAGAGCGTGCCGACGTAGACCAGCGCCGGTACCACACTCGCCAGCAATACAATCAGCAACCCCGTTCCCACCTGGTGCGCCGGGAGGACGGTACCGATCCAGACCAGGTCGGGTGCGTCCCACGTGACCTCGAAGGTCTCCGTCTCCGCAGGCTCCAGCGCCAGGTCGCTCCCCCCGTCGCCTGCGCCCTCCACCAGCAGGCTTGCCACGGGGCCGGGCCCCAGTTCCAGCGTCGCATGGCCCGACTCGGCGAACGGCACAGCGGCGAAGCGCAGCCGGGTCACCTGCGTTGCCGCAGCGTCAGGCCAGGTGGCGACCACGTCCCAGCGGCTGTTGGGGAGAACGCTGATGGAAGCCACGACTCCCGTCCCTGTCAGTGGGTTGTTATGCAAGATGGCCAGGTGGCCCAATTCCTCCACCGGGGACAAGTCGCCGCCGCGCTCGTCCGCCAACTGTACCTGGGCCTCTTCGGCAGTTGCCCCGACGACCTCCACTCGCAGCCGGTTAGCGTACCATGTATCCGTGTCCAGGGGTTGGGCCATCCCCCAGGCATAGGGCTGTTCCCACTGCGCGCCCTTGTCGGCCGGGCCTAGCGGGCCGCCGAAGTCGCTCTGGACGGCCACCTCGCCCCAGCGGCCACGGTAGGGCAGCCACTCCGCCCCCGGCCACGCGCCGGGGTCCGTCGCCAGGTCGGCTCGGTCGGGGATCAGAATCACGTCGGGGATCAGACGGTCGCAGGTGCCCGTGCGGTCCAGAATCTCGACGCGTGTCTTGGCGATGTCCTTCCCATTGGGGTAGATCTCGTCGCCGGCGAAGTAGTTGGCGTGCGAGCCCAGGGCGACGTAGGCTACCGGGTGCGTGCCGTCTTCGACTGGCTCAACTGGCGCACTGGCCCAGGGTCGGCGGGTGCCGCCGTGGTGCTGGCTGAGCACCACCCATTCCGGCTCACCCTCAGCGGTGAGCATCACCTGGACCATTTCCCAGTCGCCCTCGTGTTTGTTGAACCAGTCGTTGTAAAAATAGAGGGCCCAGTACTGGATCGTGATGTGACCTGTGTCCTTTTCCCGCACCACGTGGGCGTAGACCACAGCGGGCGGCCCACCGGCCTCGGGGCTCAGCACTGCCTCGTAGTATGCCTGGTGGGCGGAGTAATTGGTGTAGGCTGAACCGCCGTCGTCGCCGTACCAGACGTCGAGAAAGTGGCTCTCGTCGCTTTCGAGGTCGAACAGATCGAAGACGTCCAGACTGAGCAGAATGTTGACGTCGAACCACAGCCTGCGGCTCTGGCGCAACCGGGCCTGTTCCACGATCACGTCCACCGGCTGGGGGCGGAAGATCTCGGCCAGGTGGAAGTAAAACACCGGCGCGTAGCGCCGGGCCAACTCGGCGTCACTTTCGGGAGGAGGGGGATCGTCGGCCAGTACCGGAACGGCGCAGGCCAGAAGCACCAGCGCCAGTGCGATGATCGCAGAAACCGGGTTTTTGGTGCTCCACAAGCGAAGCAGTATTGCTTGCAGATGCTTTTCCGCTGCCAGCGAGGTCTTCCTGTGTGAAAAACCCGGTTTCTTGGCCCCTATGTGTGTGAGCACTGTTGTGCCTCCTCGTTTCACATCTGAGCGTGAATTGTACGCCAGTTGTCTGTTCGGCGCAAGCGATGACGCGATCCGGGGTTCCGACGCCTCTGCACGGTGGCTCTTTGGGATTTCGCGTGGTGAGACCCTAAGGGTTTTGCCCAAGATCGTGTAAACACCATTTTTCGCTAGCGTAACAGCTCTTTTTGCCAGATTTTGCACGAAAACCCTTAGGGTCTGGTGACTGACCCTGCGAAAT
>JAUWOI010000324.1 GCA_030612185.1 Anaerolineae bacterium | reverse complement strand
TGGCGACCGCCATCATCACTCAGCGCGACATCATCTCCGAGCAAGTCAAGCGCGACCTGGCGCCGATTGTCGGGAAGTACCTGAGATGAAGTTCTATGCCCGAACTGACGGAGACAACCGTTCGCCAGTACGCCACGCCTGAGTCGTTCCGGCGGGGCCGCGACTACTACGAGCAGGGAGCGGTGCTCTCACTGGCCCGCCGAGGCGACCAACTGCTGGCCGAGGTGGAGGGCAGCCAGTACGAGCCCTACCGGGTCCAGGTCACCCTGGACACCGGGGACGTCGTTGAGGCCATCTGCACCTGCCCTTACGATTGGGGCGGCTACTGCAAGCACATCGTCGCCACGCTCCTGGCCTACATCCACGAGCCGGACCAGGTAGAGGAGCGCCCTACACTGGAATCCCTGCTGGACGGATTGGGAGCGGACCAGTTGCGGGAGATCCTCCTATCGCTGATTGAGCGGCGGCCTGGCTTGGACGATGTCGTTGAAGCCCAGGTGCTGGCCTTACAGTCGCCGTCCGAGGATGAGCTCGCGCCGCGCCAACGTCGCACCCCCTTGGACCCCGCACCCTTCCGCCGCCAGGTGCGGGAGATCCTGCACAGCCTGGAGCACATGCGCTCCTCCGAGGCCTACTGGCACGTCGGCGGGGTGGTGGACGGGGTCCGCCATGTGCTGGACCAGGCGCGGGCCTACGTGGAGGCCAACGATGGCCGCAACGCTCTGGTCATCCTGGAGGCCATCACCGAGGAGTACGTGGCCGGCTGGGTGTACCTGGACGACTCCGACGGCGAGGCTGGCGGCTTCTTTGGAGACCTGGGAGAGGTGTGGATTGAGGCCATCCTGATTACCGCCCTGACGCCCGAGGAGCGGGAGCAATGGGCCGAGCGCCTGGCCCGCTGGCAGGAGGAAGTGGACGACTACGGCATAGACGCAGTTTTCAGCGCAGCGGAGGCGGCGGCCCGACAGGGATGGGACTACCTGCCACTCCAGCGGGTGCTCCAGGGGGAGATCACGGACAAAGGGGCCTGGGAAGGGGAGGCGCCCCCGTACGCCGACGACCTAGTGGTGGCCCGGCTCAACGTACTGGAGCGCCAGGGGCGCCACCAGGAGTACCTCTACCTGGCCGAAGCCGAAGGCCAGTTCGAGCGCTACCTAACCATGCTGGTCCGGGTGGGCCGCGTACAGGAAGCGGTGGAACGCGGCCTCACATACATGACCACCACCGACGAGGCATTGGCGCTAGCCCAGGCGCTGCGGGAGCAAGAGGAGATCAAACACGCCCTGCGGGTTGCCGAGTACGGGCTGGGACTGAACGGCCACAAAGTGACACTGGCCCGCTGGCTGCGCGATCTCGCCAGCAGCGCGGGGCGATCCGACCTGGCGTTGAACGCCGCCCTCATAGCCTTCCGTGAATCCCCCAGCCTGGACGACTACCTGGCGGTCCAGGCTCAGGCCGGGGAGAAGTGGCCCCAAACGCGGGAGGAGTTGCTAGACCACCTGCACCAGAATCCTTCCTATTACCCCAGAGCACACGTGGACATCTTCATGCACGAAGGGTTAGCAGAGAACGCCATCGCTGCGGTAGAGAAGCACACCAATTCCTACGACCTGATAGAGCAGGTCGTGGACGGTGTGCTTCACACCCATCCGGACTGGGCCATCCATGCCTGCCGCCACCAGGCTGAGGCAATCATCGAACCGGGAAAGTCCAGGCATTATCACCACGCCGTGCGCTGGCTGGAGAAGGCCCGGGATGCATACCAGGCGGCAGGCCAGGAGACGGATTGGCGTGCCTACCTGGAGGACCTCATCGCTCGCCACCGGCGCAAATACAGCCTGGTGCCGATGCTGGAACGGCTCCGGTGAGGGACGCGCTGGGCACATTGGCCTTGCAAAGGTTCCAGTATGCACGTACAGGGGGCAAGGCTCATCCGATATACCGTGCTGTTTCCTGATTGACACATTTCCTCAAATGTGGTACATTAGGCAACGGAGGTGATAAACATGCCAGTCCAGACCCAAATGAAGCCACCGCGGGTGCGCCTCAGCCTGGATGTCCCCCCGGAACTTCACACCGCTTTGAAAGTTGCCGCCGCTAGGCGACGCACCACAATGAGCGAGTTGCTGCGTCAACTGCTGAAGAGCGCCTTGACAATCTTGGATGCCAGTCCGATGGCCGAGGAAGACCTGGACAGCCTAGCCGTGCGGCGGGAACTGGCGGCCGCCAGCGTGGCCGCCCTGGGGGACTTCTGGGACAACGAGGTGGACGCTCAATGGCAGGACTTCCAACCTTGATGCTGCACCCCAGCGACGTCGTAGTAGCCGATTTTCCCGGCATCACGGGAACCAAGCGCCGCCCGGCGCTGGTGATGAGTACCGATGCCTATCATGCTGCCCGCCCGGATGTAATCCTGGGCCTGCTGACCGGGCAGGTCGCCGCTGCGACAAGCCCGACGGACTACCGGCTCAAGGATTGGGCTGCAGCGGGTCTGCATATCCCCACCGCCTTTCGGACCTTCCTGATCACCCTCCCCCAGGTGGATGTGATCGCCGTCATCGGTCATCTGTCTGAGCAGGATTGGGCTGCTGTGCAAGGGCGGCTTCGGCTGTCTGTCGCTGTTTGAGAGCGCATTGGCATCACACCGGGAACGGTGTACAATATAGTCATCCTGAGCGACAATTTCTTGGATCGTCATTCCAAATGATGAATTCCGGAGGGTAGAGATGCTGCGCAATCGCGAGCGCGAACTGGGCTATCTGGACACCCGTTACGCCAGCGGCCAGGCGGAGTTGGTAATCCTCTATGGCCGCCGGCGTGTGGGCAAAACCACACTGGCATATCATTGGACCCAGGACAAGCCGCATCTCTTTTTCTTTGCCACCCAGGACGACAACGCCACACTGCTGCGCCGCTTTTCCCAGTTGAGCAGGCAGGCCACCGGGGAGAGTCCCGCTGCGGCATTCACCTATCCTAATTGGGAGGCAGCGCTACGCGCCCTGGCCCATCAGGCCCGCGAGCAACGCTTCGTGGTGGTGATAGACGAATTCCCTCGCCTGGTGGCCGCCCATCCCCCCATCGCTTCCTACTTGCAGATGATGTGGGATATGGAACTGCAACACACGCAAATCTTCCTCATCCTGACCGGCTCCCTGCTGAGCGTGATGCGTCAGCAGGTACTGGCCCCCGATGCGCCGCTCTACCTGCGCTACACCTGGCCCTTTGAGCTGAAGCCCCTGACGGTGGCCGATCTGCGCGCCTTCTTCCCCATCTATGCGCCTGATGAGTTGGTGGAGACCTACGCTGTATTGGGGGGCATGCCTTATTATCTCATCTCCGTGGATCCTACGGTGGACCTGTTGACCAACGTTCGGCAGGCGATTCTAGAGCCCACCGGCCCGCTGTTTAACGAGATTCCTCTGCAACTACACCTGGAGATGCGGGGGATGGACGTGCCCCTGTACATGCGCATCCTACGGGCCATCGCCCAGGGAGCCCACACGCGGGCCGAGATTATGCAGGCGGCCGCTCTGCAGGGAAAGAACCTATCCCACTACCTGCTCACCCTCCAGGAAATGGGGTTGGTGTCTGTCCAGCAACCGTTGGAACGCAGCGGAGCGCGGCGACGTTGGGCCAGGTATCACCTGCAAGACCCCTTCCTGCGCTTCTGGCAGCGCTTCGTGGCCCCCCGCCAGGCCAAACTGGAGATCGGCCACGGGCAGGAACCACTCTGGCACGAGATCCGCCATCAGATGCGCCACGTGGTCGCGCCTGTATGGGAGCGAATCGCCCGCTGGCACCGACTCTTACGCCTACCAAAACGCCCTTGCCACCCACGTTGACCCCAACCACAGGGGGTTGACCGATGTGGCTGCCATGATCGAGAGACAATGACGTGCGTCTGTGAGGGGATGGTGGGGGATTGAAGCGCTGAGGGGCGCTGACGACGCTGGGCGACGATGCCTTCAGCGGCCTCAGCGAAGCTCAGCACATTCAACGGTTCGAATGGCAACGACATCATGTGACTGGAGAGGTATGCGATGAAATGTCCCGAGTGTGGCTTTGAGAATCACCCGGAGGCCCGCTTTTGCAGGCAGTGCGGTCAGCCTCTACAGATTGCTCCACCCGCACCTCCACCGCCCCCTGGTGCCATCTGCCCGGCCTGCGGGACTGCCATCAGACCAGGTGCCCGCTTCTGCCCGCACTGCGGAAAGCCGCTGACCGTTGAACCGATCCTGCCGACCCCACCTCCTGCCCTGCCTCCCGCTCCCCCACCGCCCATCCCTCTCGAAAGCATAGAGGTGCATATCGAAGGGGGCGTCAGCGGCCAGGTCGCCATCGGGAATAACATCCTCCAGATCGGCGACGTTCACGGCGGCGTAGTCAACGTCGCCATGCCCGAGCAAAAGCCCCAGCCGCGGCCTCGTTCCACCCCTGTCTTCGTGCGCCCGCGTCCCTTTCCAGACCTGCTGAACCGGCAAGCGGAGGTTGGCACTGCGACCGCCGCCTTCCAGTCCGCCACACCGGTGGAGTTCTACGGCCAGGCAGGGTTGGGCAAGACCACCCTCCTGCGCCACCTGGCCCACCATCCCGCTGCCACCTCCTTCCCGGACGGCATCGTCTACCTCTCGGTCCGTCGCCAGTCCGTGGAAGACCTCCTCCAATCCCTCTTTGACGCCTTCTACGAAAGCGATGTCCCTTTCAAGCCCACCGATGCCGAGGTCCGGCACACCCTGCGGGACAAGCGAGCGCTCGTCATGCTGGACGATGTGGACCTGGCGCGGGATAGGGTAGAGGTACTGATGGACGTCGCACCGGCCTGCACCTTCCTGCTGGCCTCGCCACAGCGCCGCCTGTGGGGAGAGGGACAGGCCCTCAGGCTGCGTGGGTTGCCCCCGGACGACGCACTGGCGCTGGTGGAACGGGAACTGGGCCGGCCCCTGATCCCGCGGGAAGAGACCGCTGCCCATGCTATCTCCACCGCGCTGGAGGGTCACCCTTTGCACCTCATCCAGGCGGCGGCGATGGTGCGGGAGGAAAGCATGACGCTAGCCGAGGTGGCCCGCCAGGTGCAAGTCCCTGCTCCCATCGAGGCGCTGACGGCGCAGGTTTTGGCTTCACTCTCAAAACCGGAACGGCGGATTCTGGCAACGCTGGCCGCCCTGAGCGGTGCGTCCCTCCACGCCGAACATATAACCCCTCTGACCGGGCTCGCCGATGCCGCTCCCGCTCTGCAGGCGTTGCTCCGCCGTGGCCTCGTGCAGGCCCACAGCCCCCGCTATAGCCTGGCTGGCACCCTGGGCCAGGCCTTGCAGCAGACGTGGGACCTGACCTCGTGGACGGAGCGAGCCCTGGTTTACTTCACGGCCTGGGCAGAAGGACAGCAGCAGGCTCCCGACCACCTGTTGGAAGAAGCCGACGCCATCCTGCGGACGCTGGAATGGGCGGCCGGAGCTGGCCGTTGGACGGAGGTTTTGCGCCTAGGACGGGCGATGGAAGGTGCGCTGGCCCTGGGCAAGCGATGGTCCGCCTGGGCTCAGGTGCTGCAATGGGTACTCCAGGCAACGCATGCGCTAGGGGACCGGGCCGCCGAAGCCTGGGCGTTGCACCAACTTGGA
>JAUWOI010000312.1 GCA_030612185.1 Anaerolineae bacterium | reverse complement strand
GCGCTGCCGCGCACGGGCGCCCCCGCCCGGCCCAGCAGACCGACCCCGACCTCGACCACCCCCGGCTCGGCCTGCCCCAACCGTCCCAGCGCGGAGGCGGCGCTCCCGCGCACGTTCGCCTCCTCGTCGCCCAGCAGACCGACCAACCCCTCGACCACCCTGGGACCGCTGGGGCTGTCTCCAAGCCCAACCAATGCCTCTGTGGCTCTCTCACGCAGCCCCTGGAACTCCCCGGCTCTGAACCTCTCCAGCAAGCGCGATAGCACCTCCTCTCGCAGGTGCGGGTCAATCTTGACTGCGTCCACCAGGCAGTGGGCGGCCAGGAACAGGTTATTCTCGAAAAGGTCGTCACGCTGAGCCAGGATGGCCTCGATCAGTGGGGTGGCATCCCGCATCCCAGCATAGAGCAGCGTCACCTCCAGCCACCAGGGATCGTGCAGGTGTTTTAAGAGTTCTTCCCGTCCCTCTTCCCCTCGATCAATGAGATGACTAGCAGTCAGATACTCTTGAAAGGTGAGGTGAGAGAAGCCATAGATGCCCAGCCCCCGCTCCATCAGCAGGCCACTGCGTTCTCGCACATTCTTCAGGAATTCCCCCGCCCTTGCCTCCTTCTCGCCCACAGTGGGCAGAGCCTCAGCGATGACCTGCTCTAACTGGACACGTTCCGCCTCGCGCAACCCCTGCTGGTGCATCCAGTGAGCCAGTGGCTCCAGCACGCGGCGCTTGCGCGCCCAGTCCAGTTGTCCGGCGATGCCCTTGGCCTGGTCCCAGTAGCCAAGCAGTACCTCGGTACATTCGTCGTACAATTCTACCCGCCGGTTGGGCAACGTGGCCCGGTAGCGATGCACCATGGCCACGATGGTCAACAGCAAGGGATTGACCGTCAGACGGCGCACGCGGTCATTGGCCCGGATGGCAGCGACGAGTTCCTCGGCCTCGCGTTCGGCCTTGCGGCGGGCTACTGCTTCCGATATTTCGCGCTCTACCCCCCTGATAGCCAACTCCACGGCCAGGCACCAGTAGCGGGCAAAGGCTTCCACGTCCTCGTCGCTGAAATCGCAGATGTCCAACTGGGTGAAGCCAGTCAGAGCCACCCCGCTGTACCCTGCTGGCCGTGAGGTGACGACGAAACGGTTGTCGTGGTAGGTGCTCACAAAGTCATCTATCTGCTCGGCCACTCGGCGGCGCTTTTCCTCGGTGGTCACCTCATCCATCCCATCGAATAGCACGATGCAGTCGCCATCTTCCAATTGTTTATTGAAGAAGCCTTCGGGGCACTCCTTAGCCAGATCCGGCGCGGTGCATAGGGCAGGCAGGTTATCGGCCGTCAGGGACAGCCCGGTGCGCGGTAGTTCTCGCAGGGGGATGAGGATAGGCAACCGTTTCTCGTCCAGCCCCAGTGCTTTCTCCGCCTGCCCCCGGGCGAATTTGAGGGCCAGGTAACTCAGCAGGGTGGTTTTGCCCGTGCCCGGCCCGCCCAGGATGACCAGCCGTTCGGGGCAACGTTGCAGGACTTGGCCGACGGATAGCCGTTCCGGTTCCTCGGCTCTCATATCCGGACGGCGGCCCGGCTCCGGTCGCACGCCCTCTGGCAACTCTTTTTCCAACATCGCCTCCATCCCGATCTTGGCCTCCGGTCTATCCCGCGACGGCATGTTCAGCGCCAGGGAGACGTAGACCTTTTCCAGTTCCACCGCTACCGGGGAGCGGGTACGGATACCACGCACCTTGAGAAAGCGCTGTTCCTCGCACAGTTGCTCCAGATAGCGCCGCTGGAACTCGGCTGTCGAAAGGCGTCTGCCAAGACCCTGTCTCAACACTTCCCATAGTCGGGTGATCCCCTTCCAGAGAGCGGGGAGTATCTCTCGACAAAGCAGGGCTGCAGCCGCTCCCGCAATGACCAGGATGAGTTCTTTGTACTCTTGCCACAGTTGATCAAAGTCCATTGTCTCTCAATTCTCCTTACTTCACCAGGGACAGTTCCGGCGGCGCCCAGACCGCCCCGTTCTACTACCAAATCGCTACATCGAAGCGTTCGGCTATGTCAGTCCTGGCCTCCGCCCGTCGGGTGCACACCTGATTGTGACTCCCTTCACTTTCGCCGCACCACCAGCCACGGCGTCAAACACTCCATCAGCGACAATCCGCCGTGCAGGTAGACGGAGCCAAAGTCGCCGGTGTAGCGGCCCTTGACCAGAAAGTGGTCCTCGTGCACTACGATCATCTCTTTTTCGAGCAAGGCTCGTGCTTCCTTGCTGTCGCTGATCGGCGCGACGCGCGCTCCCATCACTTGCTTCAGATAACCGTAATAGGGCTGCGGTGTTGACCAGGCCATCCCCGCCTTCAAAGCCAGATAGCCGTGATCGGAAGAGATAACGATCTCGTCGTGGCCCCTGATGCGCTCCAGAATGGACAACAGCAGCGCCTCAGTCTTTGAGTAGATTTCATCCGGCGGGATGTGCTCGGTCTTACCGCTGTGGGCGTGCCGCCAGAACCAGTCGGGGTAGGTGCCCCAGACGATGAGTTGTTCACGGCGCAACTCGTCCAGCGGCGGCGCGTCGGCCCGCACGTAGACAAAACGGGGGTCGTTTACCGCCGACGGCGCACTCACGCCCCAATGGCGCTGACAAAACGTTTCCGTGTCGGATGGAATTTCGCTGAAAGCATAGTCAAAAGCCAACACCTCGTAGCCGTGCGCCGGTAGCCTCTGCTTCAAGAGGCTGGCCTCACGCAGACTCAGACTGTCCATCAGCACCAGCGCGTGGCGAGGCTGGGCCAGCAGTTCGGCCACCTGGCGACTGTCCACCTGCGGCAGGAGCACGCCGGTCAGGAACTCACCGTAGACCTGATCCAGGGTCCAGGTGAGGTGGCGGGTGGACTTCTCCCGCTCGTCGTAGTAGTCGTTGAGTAATGCGTCGTCCACGCCCTCGGCATCCCACAGTTCCACCAGCCAGTGGAACAGCGTCGCCACCGGGTCATCGCTCTTGACCAGTTCCGCGATTCGCGCCGCGCTCAGGTTACTCGTGGACACGATCCACCTCGGCGACGACGTACAGGCTGCCGCCGGGCGTGCTCGGCAGGCGCAGCAGTTGCTGCAGGAACGTCGCCTTATCCAACGGCCCCTCCCACTCGAGCGTCAGTTTCAACTTCATCCCCTCGGGCGAGAAGCCCAGTTCCCTCACGATCCGCTCCAATTTGTCCGACTTGCCGCCGACCTGGAAATCGTTGCTGATCTCCACCTGCACCTGCCGGACGACGTCCGACTCTCGCATGGTGGCCTCGAACTTGCCGGCCACGGTGCGCGGGTGCCGGCCGCCCTCCTCCAGGCGCTTCTGTTCCACGATCCTGGCCAGTGTGGCTTCGACCCCCTGAACCGCCTTCTCCAGGGCTGGCTCTCTGGACGTCACGCGACGTGCCTTGCCCTCCTCGTAGACGATCTTCACCTTTTCCGCCTCACCGGTCGCTCCCCGCTCGACCTGGGCGAAATCGGCGTGGTACAGCATGGCTCTCGAATGTTCGTCCAGGCCATAAAGTGTCTCGCCGAAAAAGTTCCGCCCCTTGTGGCCCTCGACGTAGAGTTGCTCTGCCTTGCACAGTTCCTTCAGGGCGGTCGTGACCTGCGCTCCATCGGAGACCGTCGGATAGCGACGGATGGTATAGAAGTCACCGTAGAGCAGATCAGCCCGCAGCCCCCTTGTCCCCCGGGCGTGCAACCCGTCCAGGACCTTCTCCTTGACCCGGGCGATATCGCTGATGGCCCGCTCCAGCAGGCTGGCCGTCTCGGCCTCGACCTGGATTTTGCGCACGGCCTCTTTTTCCACCCGCTGTCCGTCCGGCCCCTCGCTGACCATAACCGACACTTTGTGCCAGAAGCCGAAGCGGGCCTTGATGCGCTCCTCGAGTTCCTTCAGTTCCTCGTCAATGATGGTCTGCACCTTTGCCGCCCGCTCCTCGCTCACGTCCCTCTTGATCTCCTCACCGCCGATGATTCGCCTGGCTTTGTCAATCAGGCTCTGATCTTTGCGCAGGTCTCCGGTGAGCGGCGCGAGCACCACGACGCGGTTCTGGTAGCGGCGGCCGTGATAGATGGCGTACACGTCCTGGTCGGTGTCCAGGGCGCGCAGCGAAACCACGACCTTCAGGTGGCGGTCGTCGGGGATCTCGTCAATCTCATTCTCATGCTCATAGACGTATGCGTTGCCTCCCATCACCTCCTTGACCAGCACGCGGGCAATGCGCTGGATGGCTGCCTCCTCGGAGACATCGTGGGCGCGATTCTGCACCACGGCAAAGACGTTCTCCTCGACACGCACGGCATACCGCCCGTTCAGTTTGTGCAGATGCCAGGCCCGGCCCAGCAGCCGGTTCAACCCCAGCAGCACATCGTTGGGATTGATCTCCGGCGTGGCTACCCCCAGGACAATCTCAGTTTCGTCCGCGCCGATCTGTTGCTCGCGGTTGATGGAGTAGAGCAGCACCGTGGACAGAACCTCACGTCCATACTCGACGTGGCCCACGCGCTCAATATCACGGGCGGTGGCCTCGACCAGAGGCCGGTCCAGAACGGTGAGTTGATCGTCGAAGCGGGCTGCATCCACGTCGGATGTCAGCAAGAGTACCGTCTTGTCCGCCCGCTCATGCAGGATGGTGGCGAGCAGATAGAGAATACCACGGGTGTTAGCGTAGTTGGAGGCTGTGCTGTAGCGCTCGAACAGCACCCGCAGCAACTCGGGGTGCAGAGGGTACACGCTCCGCATGCGGGCACGATAGGCGTCGTAGTCACTCATCGGCACAGCGACCTGGCGCTCGCGGTACAGTTCCATGAAGCGGTCTGCTACGTCGCTTGCCTGTTGCCTGTCTATGCCTTCAAATAGCCGGTAGAGCAGGATATCCTCGCGGTCGGCCGCTGTGCTCAGGTTGATGGAGATAGGACCGGTGCGGTCAATCACGTCCACGATGTCGGGATTCTCGCGTATCAGCGAGAACAGCACCATCAGAGGCACGTCGGGCTCACTGGCCACCTCCAGCAGGTGCTGGAGAAAAGTGCGATTGGCGGCCCGCGACGTCTCCGCCGTGTCCACCCGTTGGGGGAGGATCGTCTCGTACCAGTTCTCGATTTCGTCAATGATGATCACGACCGGCCGGCTGCCGAGGGCCTGTCCTGAGCGGAGCCGAAGGGCCTGGCGAATCTGGGGGATAGTCGGGTAACGCTTGATCTGGCTCAAAACGTCCTGAGCACCCAGTTGCTGGAAGACCGGTTCCCACAGATTGTCGTAGTCCACCCGCGCGGTGTGGAGTACAATTACCACGAGGTCGTCGAGCGTGGGCAGCGGCTCCTCGTATCCGTGACGAGCCAACCATTGAGCCGCCAGGTCAGGATGCATCAGCGCGTGATACAGCGCCAGCAACTGGTGTGACTTGCCGGAGCCATAGCCACCGGTGAAGACCAGGCTCCCACGTGAATCCTGGCCTGTGAGTTTATAGCGTATCTGGTTCAGTGCGGTCG
This sequence comes from Anaerolineae bacterium, assembly GCA_030612185.1. The sequence continues at coordinate 217 of JAUWOI010000312.1, read as the reverse complement.
TAAGCGCCTCGGTGAGATAAGTACGGGCAAACACGTCACGGGGGTTCTTCTCCAGCGCCGGTCTGTCACCCAGCACCTTATACAGTTGGACGACGCCGTACACCTGGCCGCTCTTTACCTCATCGCTGAGGGTAGTGACGTCTGTGATAGTCGGTAGCATGGCCATCTCTCCCGTCCCGCTTTGATGATTTCCTGAACAACCACGTCCTGGTATCCT
>JAUWOI010000139.1 GCA_030612185.1 Anaerolineae bacterium | reverse complement strand
CCCAACTCGGCCTTGTTCCCATTGCGGCCGCGCCCTACGCACTGAATGCCGAGACGCTAGATGGCTATGATAGCGATGCTCTCCAGCGGCGAGTGGGTGGCACCTGCACCAGTGGCAACGCTGTCCGGGTCATCAATGCTGACGGCACGGTGGCTTGTGAACCCGTCAGTGGTGGGACAGGGGACATCACCGCAGTCTACGCTGGAACGGGGCTGACCGGCGGCGGCACCAGCGGTGACGTGACGCTCAACGTAGACTTCACTGGCACCGGTAGCGCAAACACTTCCGCTCGCTCCGACCACGATCACTGGGGAGCCTCTTGGAGTGGCAGCGGAATTGGGCTACAGCTGGAAAGCAGTAGTAGTAGTGTCGGGCTACAAGTCGAGTCAATGGGGACGGCTATTGCAGGTTTTACCTACAGCACTTGGCCCATAGCGGCCACTGTGTATGGGGAAAACCAAGGTAGCGGTGCTGGCTTCGGCGTTGAAGGCTACAGTGCCGATGGCATTGGCACTGTTGGGGAAAGCGACACGGGCACGGGGCTTGTCGGGGTGGCTGGTTACGGCCTCATTGATCAGGCTTTGCGTGATGTCATAGTTGGTGAACAGGCCGGAGTTTACGGTTACAATGCGATCTATGGTGGCGCCGGTGGCTACTTCACCAGCACATACGGCCATGGAGCATACGGTACGAGCTACGACCTGGATGGCGTGCGTGGTGTGAGCACGGGTGGTGGGATGGCCAACAACGGCGTGTATGGGGAGACGAATAGCACTTACTCCGGAGAAGCCGGGGTTTATGGCTATAGCAGCGACGCTGCCAGAGGTGTGACTGGAATCAGTGATCTTGGGGAAGGTATATATGGAGAGACGAATAACACAGCTACTGATGTTGCTGGCGTCAGAGGATGGAGCCAATACGGATACGGCGTACAGGGGCAACCGTGGGACGGTCAGGCTGCCGTGTATGGTAGAGCCGCAAATGGCCGTGGCGGTCACTTCTGGAGTTACTATGGCGGGATCGGAGTCTATGGCGAGAGCGAGTGGGGGTATGGCGGCTACATCAGCAATACGCTTTACGTGAACGGCGACATGATCGTGACCGGAAGCAAGAGTGGCTATGTGGTGGACGTCGTCCGCAATGCTGATGAAGTGGCTCTCCAACCGGGTGATGTGGTCGCAGTGGTGGGCGTATCCGATCCAATACTGGGCGAGATCCCGGTGATGGAAGTGCGTCGCGCAACGTCTGCTATGCCGACGGCTGTAGTAGGCGTGGTAGATCAAGTATTCGTCCATGACGGCAAACCGGCGGTCATTTCATCAGCCTGTGTCCAGCAGCGAGAGAAGACAGAAAGAGAGATGCAATCTGCTGCAACGACTCAACCACAATCGGACCAGGCCGACGAAACTGCACTGGATCATCCCATCATACCGCCCCTACCTCACAATTGTTCAGCATCCGAAGGACTTTTCGCTGCAGACAGCATTCAGCCAGGTGACTACCTGAGCATCGTGACGATGGGTGTGTATAAGGCTATCAGGGTAGACGCTTCTTACGACGCTATCCAGCCCGGCGATTTACTGGTTGCCTCACCCAACCCCGGCTATGCTATGAAGGCCACTAACCCACAGCCTGGCACGATTATCGGCAAAGCACTTGCACCATGGGCGTCAGGCACAGGCGTAATCCCTGTGTTCGTCACGCTACATTAGGAGGCGCTGCATGAGCAATCGAAAAATCATCGGGCATCTGACGCTACTACTGCTTTTGTGCCTGGTCGGTGGCGTGGCTCTGGCCCAAGGCACACCAACCATCAACCGCTGGGTCATCGGAGGTGGAGGTGGGACAGCCACCGGGGGCAACGTATCGCTCAGCAACACACTGGGACAGACGGTAGCCGGGCCCAGCAGCGGCGGTAACGTCGCTATCTCCGCCGGCTTCTGGTCTGGTGGCCCTGTCGCCCCTGCCCCTGCGGAGTACACCGCCTACCTGCCCCTGGTAGTGAGGGGTTGGCCGCCAATCCCCGATACGCCTGTGCTGAATGCTATCAGCAATTCCGACGGCGACGGCAATTACACCGTCAGTTGGAGTACGGCCAGCCAAGCCACTTCCTACGTTCTGCAAGAGGCCAGGAACAGCGAGTTTGCCGACGCAGACGAGATCTACTCTGGCGCAAGCACCTCCCACGCCGTCAGCGACAGCGGCGCGGCGCGCTACTACTACCGCGTCAAGGCGCGCAACAGTTGGGGGGATAGCGGCTGGTCCAACGTGGAGTGGGTGGACGTGCTGTGGGAAAGGGAGCCGAACGACGCGTCGGCCCAGGCCAACGGTCCCATCGTCTCTGGCCTGACCTACCATGGCACCTTTCCTGGCTCGACTGACCCCAAGGACTATTTCTACTTTGACCTACCAGCAGCGCACACCGTCGAACTCTGGTTGAAGAACATTCCGGCCGGTCACAACTATGACCTGACCCTGCGCAACGCTAACGAGGACGAAGTGAAACACTCCGGTGAACTTGGCAACGCCAACGAGCACATCCTGACCGGCGTCTTGCCGGCCGGGCGGTACTACATCCAGGTGTTCAACGCCAGCCAGACCGGCAGTACGCAGCCGTATCACCTGCGGGTGTTATACGAGTAGCAGCAAAGGAGCGAGACGATCCATTTCAAACACTGCCACCTCTGCGGCCGCCGCCTGTGGGGGCGGGTATGTCAGGCTAACCCAACAGCCCGCTTCAGCATGGTGTCCAGTACCCTCTGCAATCCAGGGGTAGTACGCCCCAGACGGCGCAGGATGAGGGAACGGTGTAGCGTGGCTATCTTGCCCATCTTGAAAACCGACGTACCCCTCAAACCCGTGTGGGCAAACACTGAATGTGTGGCATCCAGCACGTATTCGCTTGCTTCAGGGGCGGGCGGGATGACCGAGGAGATAAAAGCGACCAGAATGTCCTCACCCACAGGATCAGGGGAGATGATGAGAGTAGGGCGCACTTTTCACCCGCTCAAGTCGGTGAATGGGAATGGAACCAGCACGATGTCGCCGCGACGAAGCAACACGGATGTCACGACACCGGCTCTCCATCCTCAAGAGAGTAAATGTCTTCGCGGGGGTCGGCCAGGAAGGCAAAACTGGGGCTCTGTTCAGCCAACATGGCCAGTGCTAAGGCCGGCAAGTCATCTACCGAAGCCGCCCTGTCTTCTGGAACGAAAACGAGCCTGACCCTCTGTCGCTCGGGCAGATGAACGTCAGTGAGAGGTATGAACATTCCTTTCTCATAAACAGCACTAACAATCTGAAGCATTGACACACCTCCTATAATTCGATTATATCACACTCTCAATTGAGCGTAAAGTTTGACGCGAGGCTGACCACTGCGCTTTTCTGCAGATTGAGGCCCCAGGATTGAACGACGCATGTCCCAACAGAGCAGACCAACATCCAAGCACCCCAAACACTGCCACCTCTGCGGCCGCCGCCTGTGGGGGCGGGGTTGGGTCTACGCACCCAACGGTATCCCCGATGAGCCTTGGCCTGAGCCCCGCCAAGGGCAATCCATCGTCGTCTGCCGCCGCTGCCAGGAGACGGCGCCGCGCTGCGACGTGTGTGGTCTGCCGATGGGAGCCAATCACGTCCGCCTGCCCGACGGGCGGCGCATCTGCGCCCACTGCCACCAGACCGCCGTCTACGACCCAGCCCGGGCACAGGCGCTCTTCGAACGCGTGGCCCACGTTGCGACCGCCCAATTGCACCTGGGGCTCAACGTCGGCACCCACTTCACGCTGGTGGATCACCAGCACCTGCAACGGCTGGCGACGGAGGCATCCCACGCTCCCCACGATGATCCGGAAAAGGTGGTTGGGCTATTCGTCCGTAAGGGGCGCAAGCGAGTGATGTACATCCTCTCTGGCCTGCCGCAGATATTGCTCATCCAGACCGCGGCCCACGAATGGGCCCACGCCTGGCAAGGGGAGAACTGCCCGCTCCTTCAGAACCCGCTCGTGCGCGAGGGATTTGCCGAGTGGGTGGCCTACAAGACGCTGCAAACAATGGGGGCGATCAAGAAAGTGGCGTTGATGAAACAACGGGACGGGTTGTACGGAGAGGGGTTACACAAGATGCTAGAACTGGAACGGCGTGGTGGCATGTCCGGCGTGCTGGCCTTCTGCCGGCGGGCGGAATAGTGCGAATTACGAATTGCGAATGGCGAATGGCGAATTGCGAATTGCGGATTGCAGAATCGGATGCGGGAAGGGATTAGATGGCTGAAACACTGAGTTTGACCTGTACGGTGAATACACCCGCTCTTCCCATCACCGGCAGCCAGCGGTTGGTCTACCTGCTGCTGGAGGTGGGCGGAGGCGCCGAATCTGCATCGCTGCCCGTCAACCTCGCGCTGGTTGTGGACGCGAGCGAATCGATGCACATCCGCCTGGCCACCGACGCACAGTTCGAGGAACTGGCGCGGCTAGGGGTTCTGAAAGAGGTGCTGGTGGACGGAGTGCCGGCCTGGCAGTCGGCGGACATCCCCGACGAAGTGCTGACCCGCCTGCCGCGCAAGATTGACCGCGTCAGGGATGCACTCTGGGCCGCCGTCGAGCAACTCCGCCCCGCCGACCGTTTCGCGCTGGTCGCCTTCGCGGGACAGGCGGTCACGCTCGTTCCCAACACCGCCGGCACCGACAGACGGCGACTGCTCGACGTCGTGGACGGGCTGGACATGCTGCAACTGGGGGACGATACGTACATCGGGCGGGGGATGGCGTTGGGGTTTGAGGAGTTGCAGCGAGGTGCCTCGCCCAGCCTGGCCGACCGGCTGCTCGTACTCACCGACGGCTTCACGCTGGACGAGGACGACTGCCGCACGCACACCATCCGTGCCCGCCAGGCACGTATCCCTATCAGCACGATGGGATTGGGGGGCGAGTTCAACGAGGAGTTGATGATCCCCATCGCCGATCAGACCGGCGGCGAGGCCTACCTGCTGGAGGATGCCGAGGACATCCCGCGTGCCTTCGCCCAGGAGTTGCAGCGGGCGCAGGCGGTGCGCTACCGCAACCTGGAACTGAAACTGCGTACCTCGCAGGGGGTGGAGGTGCGGGCAGCCTACCGCGTCCGTCCGTCCATCGCACCACTGGAGACGGTCAACGAGGGCGGCAGTTACAGTTTCCCGCTGGGTGACCTGGTGGCAGGGGAGGAGCCAGCGCTGCTGCTGGAAATGATCGCGCCGCCGCGGCCGGCAGGGGTCTACCGGCTGGCCCAGGCTCTCCTGGCCTGCGACGACCCGGCCGGCGGCCTGGCCGGCCTCAAGACGCGGGCCGACGTGGTGGTCGAATACACACTCGACCCAACCCGGGCTGCGCAACAGGTGCCCCAGGTGATGCACATCGTCGAAGCGCTGAGCGCCTACAAGTTGCAGCGACGGGCGAGAACCGACCTGGAGGCGGGGGATGTGACCGGCGCGACCCGCAAACTGCGCGCCGCCGCCACCCGTTTGCTGGATATGGGCGAGAAGGAATTGGCCGCCGAGGCGGAGCAGCAGGCGCTGGAACTGGAACGAGGCGGCCAGGCTGACTCGCGCCGCACGAAGAAACTGCGCTACGAGACGCGCAAGTTGACGCAGAAGTTGACGGAGTAGAAAATGACACAGGAGTGCCCACACTGCCACCATCACAACCGTGACACCGCCCAGTTCTGCGCCGGCTGCGGCAACCCGTTCGCGCCCGGCGGGACAAGGGCCTACGTCGCCTTGCAATCCGGCCAGGTGATGCGCGGCGTCTACCGCATCGTCCAGCCACTGGGCAAGGGCGGCATGGGCGCCGTCTACGTGGTGGCGGACATGGAAGCCTTCGGCCGCCGTCGCGTCATCAAGGAGATGCTCCAGTACTTCGACCTGACAGACCCCCAGGCGGTGCAAGAAGCCCAGCAACGCTTCCAGGCAGAGGGCCGCATGCTGGCCCAACTGCGCCACCACTGCATCCCTGACATCAGTTCCTATTTCTCCGAGGGCGGCCGCAATTACATCGTGATGGAGTACGTCGAGGGAGACGACCTGCTCCAGGGGTTGACCCACGAGGACGCCCAGGGTGACATGGTGCCGGGCAAACCTTACCCCGTCGAAGACATTCTGCGCTGGGGTATCCAACTGTGCGGTGTGCTCACCTATCTGGCCCGGCAGAAGCCGCCTGTTGTCCACCACGACATCAAGCCGGCCAACATCATCATTGATGAGAACACCGGCGAGGCCCGCCTGGTGGACTTCGGCACGGCCAAGGCCCGCCTGGTTGTCCAGCCCGGCGGACAGGTTGGCGTGCAGAAATCCAGCATCTATGGCACCGAAGGGTACGCTGCGCCGGAGATGTACAACGCCGAATCCTCCCCCCGCTCCGACGTTTACTCGCTGGCGGCCACACTCTACCACCTGCTGACCGACGACGATCCACGCGATCATCCGCTCGACTACCCCAAACTGAACACACTGGACCCTGCGCTGCGGGCGGTACTGCAGAGTGCGCTCCAGGACGATCACCAACAGCGCCCCGAGGCTCACGCTTTCCGCACCGCTCTCCAGGATGTGCAGTCTGCGCTTCTTGGCGAGGTCAAGGCTCCCTTCACTTTCTCCGATGGACGGCAGGCGCGTACACCGCGAGAGTTGGCCCACCTGTGCGACGCGCAGTGGGACGCGGCCAAGAAACTCCTGTACAGCGGCGAGTTTGAGCGCTGGTTGAGACATTCGCTTTTCCGGGCCGACCTGGCGGACAAGGCGGCGGGCATCGTGCAGGCCGGCGGTGATCAGGATGAGGGATTGGAGGCCTTCCTCCACGTCCTCAACCCGCGCCTGCCCTACCCGGCGCTGCGACTGCGTCCCCGCGCCTTGCGCTTCGGGCGCATTGCCCCCGGCGATAAGGCCCAACGCAGCCTTCGCATCCGCAACCGCGCGGGCCGGGGTCCGCTGAAGGGCACGATCGCGATGGACCCTCCAGCATCCTGGCTTACCGTTCCCAGCCGCTTCGACGGCGAGAGCGACGTCACGGTCACGGTGGACACCGGCTGCGTACCGCAGGGCACACAACTGGCGGTGCAACTCAAACTCAAGACAGCCTACGAGGAACAAACCATAGCGGTGCGTGGACGGGTGACCTTCCCCTGGCTGCGGGCATTGGGCCAAATCGGGTTGGCCCTGGTCATCGGCGTGATGGTAGGTGGATACCTGGCCTTCCTGGGTATGAATGCTCCCGCAGCACGGCTCACCTACATCGGGATGGGAACCGTAGCATTGTCGCTGGCGTGGCTGCGTGCCCGCCGCGCACAGGCTTCGTGGAAAGGGAAGGCATTTCGACTACTGTTCTACTTCCTTCTCCTCGGGGTGCCCCTGATGATAGCCAACCAGATATGCTACGCTTCCTGGGGCCTTGTGCGCCGTGCCGATGTAGTTGGCGGCTGGGCATTGCCGACGGGCGCCGGTGCCATCGTCGGGCTGGCCATCGGCACCATTCGGGCGCTGAACCAGCCGGGCCGTCGGCTGGTCCCTTGGCTCTTTGCCTCGCTCATCCTGCTGGGCTCTCTGTCTTATTGCGGGTGGATACTCTACCAGGTCGCCGGTTATGCTATCGTGAACATGCCAACACCCCCATTGAAGCAGACAGCCACAATCACGCCGCGTCCGACGTGGGCGGTCACGCCCACGCACCGGCAGCCCACACAGACTGTGCGGCCCGGCGAGATCTACATCGGCGCACAGGTGGTCGCCGTGACTGACGGAAAGCGGCTCAACGTGCGGCAAGCGCCGGGGACGGACGCAGCCATAGTCACGCGAGTGGAACCTGGCACGCAACTGGAGGTGCTGGACGGCCCCCGCGCCGCCAGCGGCTACACCTGGTGGCGCGTTAAGTCACCTGATGGTACAATGGGCTGGGTAGCCGGGAACTGGCTGAAGCCTGTAGAATGATCGGTGTATTGGAGTTTAACTCCGACACGCCGGCGGCCCCGTGATGGGGCAAATCGGTTTTCACACAAGGACAGCCCTTGGTGGGCAAAAGGAGGTGCTCTGATGAGCGTCGAGGTATGGTACGGTAGCAAGCCACGCCATGCAGCCGAGCAGAAGGCACTGCTCGAACTATACCAGTATCTTCATCCCCAACAGGAGCATTTCGTTCTCCTGCACAACTTCTTCGCCGGGCAGGGCAACGAGATTGACCTGGTCGTGCTCAAGCGTGACGGCATCTTTCTGGCAGAACTCAAGCACGTCTGGGATCGCATCGTCGGCGGGCGTGAGGGCGACTGGAAAGCGATCTGTGACGACGGCAGCGAGGTCATACTGAACCCCGACCGGCCCAACCCCTTCAAGCAGGCACAGCGCAACTACTACAGTTGGAAGGAATGGTGCCAGGCCCATGCCGAAGAGATCAGCGCTGGCCTGGTGCGTTCCCGGCCGATGAACTGGGCGGATGTGATGACCTACGTTATCCTACATCCAGACTTGCCAGCCGGCAGCAAGATAGACATCGGCGATTGGCCCGTGCAGGCTGTAGGACTGCCTGCGTTCCTGATCGCGCTAGCGATGTGCTCATCGAAGAAGATTGATCTGTCGCGCCAGGAGATGAGCCGCATTCCCCAACTGATTGCGTTGAAACGGTGGCAGTTGATGCAGCCAACGCAAAAACTGTCGGACTGGCAGCCAGCGCCGTTCGCCGTGCTGGTGGCACGGGGCCACACACTGTCGGCGCCACTTTTCCGTCTGGATCAGATCAGCAAGGAGGTTATCACCGTCGGGCGGGCATCCGAAAACGACCTGATCATCAGCGACCCCACAGTGTCGCGTTACCATGCCGAGATGTACCGACACGGCGAGCGCTGGGTCGTGCGCGATTTGGACAGCACCAGCGGCTCTTTCGTCAGTTATGGCGGTGGTCCCGAAGCCGAGTGTGCCGTGGAGAAGACAGACTTCGCTGTGAAGAACAACTCCATCGTCCGCTTCGGCCCGGCCGCCTACACGCTGCTGCTGCACGAAAGCGAAGAGATGTGAACGTCTGTCAGCAGTGTGGTACGACCAATCGGCCTGAGGCGCGCTTTTGTCGGCGGTGCCGGAGCGTCCTGCCGCCTGCTGCTACGCCAACGTGCCCCCACTGCGGGGTAGCGCTGCGCGCTGGAGCGCGCTTCTGCAAGCAGTGCGGCCAGCGGATCACTGTTGCCCCCCTCGTCGGCTCCCGCGCAACTTGTTCTTGCTGCGGCCAGGCGGTGCGCCACCAGGCACTTTTCTGCCCTCATTGCGGCGCTTCTCTCTCCGGCCCACAGGCGACGAAAACCTGCCCCCAC
>JAUWOI010000552.1 GCA_030612185.1 Anaerolineae bacterium | reverse complement strand
AGCAATCCTTCCACAAACGCATCCGCATCAAACGGAACTAGATCCTCCATCTTCTCCCCTGTGCCGACGAAGCGCACGGGCAATCCCAGTTCGCGGGCAACGGCGAAAACCATCCCGCCCCTGGCGGTGCTATCCAACTTGGCCAGCACGACGCCGGTCACCTCCACCGCTTCCTGAAAGTGGTGCGCCTGGGCAAGCGCGTTCTGCCCGGTGGTGGCGTCGAGCACCAGCAGCGTCTCGTGGGGTGCATCCTCGACGCTCTTCGCTGCTACCTTGCGTACCTTCCGCAACTCGGCCATCAGGTTGTACTGTGTGTGCAGCCGGCCGGCGGTGTCGGCGATCACCAAGTCCCTCCCTCGCGACCGCGCGGCCTGCAATGCGTCGAAGACGACCGCGCCCGGGTCGCCTCCCTCCGGCCCGGTTACGATGTCCACGCCCGCCCGCTGTGCCCAGATCATCAGTTGGTCCATCGCCGCGGCGCGGAAGGTGTCAGCCGCTGCCAGCAACACTTGGCGGCCCTGCCGCCGGTAGCGGTAGGCCAGTTTGGCGATACTCGTCGTTTTGCCCGACCCGTTCACGCCGACGATGAGCACCACGTCCAGTGGGTGGCCTCCCAGGTTGAGCGGCGGTGGGCTGGACAACAGCGCGCGCAGTTCCTCCCGCAACGCCGTCTGGAGCACGCCAGCACGCAAGATTGCCTCGTCGCGGGTGCGCTTTCGCAGCCGTTCGACCAGGTAGAGCGTCGTCTCTACACCCACATCGGCCTGGATCAATAACTCCTCCAGTTCGTCCCACGTGGAGGCCGTGACCTGGCTGGCCCCCAGCAGCCCCGCGATGCGGCTGAAGACCGTGTTGCGCGTGCGGGTCAAACTATCTTTGATCGAGTGAGCAATTCCGGTGACCATAGTGATCAATGACCAATGACCAATTCACCAATCTACCAATCTATCAATCTACCAATCTACCAAATTATACCCCAAAGCACAAGGTTGAGCAATGTAGTTGGATGTGATATAATATCCTGCAATTCTCGAAAGTGAATGGAGTTCCAATGTCATCTCTGTCTGTGGTTCTTCCCGCCTATAACGAAGAGGCAAACGTCGAAAGTGCCGTGGAGGGGGTCTCCAGCGTGGCTCAGCAGTTGGGGATGGATTGCGAGATCATCCTGGTCAACGACGGCAGCGCCGACCGCACGGGTGAAATCGCCCGCGAACTGATGCAGAGCATCCCCAACTTCCGGCTGGTGGAGCATTATCCCAATCGGGGCTACGGGGGGGCGCTCAGAGCGGGTTTCGCGGCGGCTATGGGTGACCTGATCGCGTTCGTCCCAGCGGACAATCAGTTTGATTTCAGGGAGATCAGCCGCCTCCTGGAGCGTCTTGATGAGGCGGACATTGTGTCCGGCTATCGTGCCGAGCGGCAGGATACCTTCATCCGTAAACTCAACGGTTTCGGCTGGAACATGCTGGTGCGGCTGCTGTTTGGCTACCTGTGCCGTGATATTGACTGCGGATTCAAGATGTTCCGGCGCGAGGTCTTGGAGCGCGTGACCATCGTCTCCGACGGGGCGATGATTGACACGGAGTTCCTCGCTGGCGCACGGGCGCGTGGTTTCCGCATCGCCGAGGTGCCGGTGACCCATCTGCCGCGTGTGGCGGGCGAGGCCACCGGCGCTGATCTCAAGGTTATCGTCAAGGCGTTCCGTGACCTGGTGCGCTTCCGGCAGCGGCTTAGCCGGGAGTTACGCGAGGAAAAGTAAAAATGCTGAAGTATTGGCAGGAACTACGATCTACGCGACAGGCGTTGCTCGAGTGTGAACTTGAGCGCATCGTTCGAGTTCTGCGTGAGATGGGAGTGCAACGCATCATTCTATTTGGCTCCGCCGCGCGCGAGAAAATCGCTGTGTGGAGTGACCTTGACCTTATCGTCGTACTGGATTCTGACCAGCCGTTCATCAAGCGTCTGGGGTTGCTGTACGAACGAATCCAGCCCCGTGTCGGTCTTGACCTGCTGGCCTATACCCCCAAGGAATTTGAGGCCATCCGTGAGAGGCCCTTCATACGACAGGCTTTGCAAGAGGGGAGAGTGCTCTATGAGACCTGATCCGAGAGAAGAGGGCAAGCGTTGGTTGCAGCAGGCCCAGCAGGACATTGATGATGCACAGTACAACTAGGCCGGAGAACGTTATCACCTGACGTGCTTTCTGGCCCAGCAGGCCGGCGAAAAGGCACTGAAGGGCTACCTGTATGCCCAGGGAGTAGAAAGAGTATGGGGACATTCGGTGGCAGATCTGGCGCGGCAAGCAGCGGAGTATGATGCCCGTTTCGAGATGCTGATCGTCGTAGGAGGCGGGCTCGACCGTCATTACATCCTCACTCGTTATCCAAATGGACTGCCTGGTGGGATTCCTGCTGAAGCCTTTGATGCCGAGGATGCGGAAAAGGCACTTCGTCAGGCGCAGCACGTTATCCGGCAGGTCGCAGAGATGTTGGAAGGTGCAGGAGGAGGATAGGCTGGGAGTGCAGGATCGCCGGGAAGGCCCTCGAACAAACTACAGGACGACGCAACGTGAACTTACGATGTGGAGATTGTGCACGAAGTTGGCCTCTCGACTCCACCCGCTGGTGCTGTGACTGCGGCGGTGTGCTGGAGATCGCGGGTGCGCCGTCCTTCGACCCGGCTTGCGTGAGCGAGACGGATTACACGCTCTGGCGCTACCAGGCCGCGCTGCTCCTGCCGGATGGCGCGGCCCCGGTGACACTGGGCGAGGGCTGGACCCCACTGGTCGCCGCTGAGTGGGATGGCCAGCCCCTCTACCTCAAGGCCGAGTACCTCAACCCTACAGG
>JAUWOI010000513.1 GCA_030612185.1 Anaerolineae bacterium | reverse complement strand
ATCAACTGGGCGATCATCGTGTGCGGGTAGGAATCGCCCCACATCGGCGCGTCCAGCGTGCGCACTACCAGCAGCCGCACGCCGAAGACCAGCCCCAGCATCATCATCAGCGCCAAATCGGGCCAGAGGGCTTCCGAATGTGCCCATCGTCGCAGCGCCTCCCATCCCCGCCGTGGACGCCAGTCTCGGTAGCGCCAGACCAGCGCCGCCAGCCCACCAGCAATGGGAAGCCAGGCATACAATGGCCCCAGGTGCAATCCCACCAGGTCGGTCCAGAGGAACAAAAGCGGATACAGCGCCAGACTCAGCCCGGCGGCGATGCCCAGCCTTTCGGCCCACGAGAGCCGCTCCCCCGTCCACGTCCACACCAGCAGCGCCAATCCCGGCACTACGTAGAGCAGCCCGGCCACCAGCAGTAGCCCCAGCCCGCCCACTGACGCCCGCCCCAAGTCCAGCAGCACGTGCTGGGTGGAGTAGACCAACCGAAAGGCTGCCTGCCCGTTCAGCGGCTGGTGATCGCGGTAGAGCGCCCCGTCCAGATAGGCACTGCCCGGGCCTACGCCGACCTGGACACTCTTCTCCCCTGTCATCTCCAGAAACGCATAATAGTAACGGCTATGAGAATCGTGCAAGGGAGTGAAGGAGAGGCGGTAGAAGCCGGGGGCCGTGACCTGCGCCAGTGACAACATCGCCGTTGCCAGGTCTTCTTTTGACTGCGGGTCGGCTCGGAGATAAAGATGTATCTCCCCTTGCCCGCCTTGCCTGGGTTCCAGCCAAACCTCCACGCCGTTGAGCCCAGCGTGGCGGGCGACGAAGGTCTGGCCCACCGGATGGCCAGGCTCCAAGGTCGCCTCGGCCCCCCGTTCGACTTTCAACTGATCCATGTCCACAAAGTCGGAGCAGCCGGTCAGCAGCAGGGCCATCGCTGCCAGAAGAATCCCAGTCCAGCGACGCTTCATTGCTTGGGGGTCTTCTCCTCACACATGCCTTGGCCCTCCAGTCGCATCCGCCGCACTCGATACAGCGTCTCCTCCAGCATCTTGCGATTCAGCCGCACCAGGTCGGCGATCAGGCCTATCAGGCAGACCTGGAAGCCAACGATGGTCAGGATGGCCGCCAGGATCAGGGACTGGACGTGCCCGGCTCCACCTCCTCCCTGCCAGAAGAAGTACAAGAAGCGCAGGCCCAGTACCATGCCGCCGGCGATCAACCCTCCTCCCATAGTCATAAAGACCTGCAGAGGACGGTACATTATGTAGAAGCGGAGGATAGTGACGACCGAGAGAGCCAAAAAGGAGGGAATATTGCGTATCAGGCGCGACTGGCGGGTGTGGGGATTGGTGCGCACCGGGACGTAGACGACTGCCATCCGGCGGGCGCCAGCCTGGATGAGCGTCTCCAATGTGTAGGTGTAATCGCTGAGGACAGTCAGGCGTAACGCCGCCTCGCGGGTGAAGGCCCGGAACCCGCTGGTGGCATCGGGGATAGCGATCCCAGCGGCTTGCTGCATCACCCAACTGCCCCAGCGCTGCAGCAAGCGCTTGAAGGGCGAGAAATGGGCCAGCGCCGCCACCCCCCGGTCGCCGACGACAATGTCGGCTCGCTCCTCCAGGATCGGCTGGAGCAGTCGGCCGACGTCCTCCCCCCAGTACTGGTTGTCGGCGTCTGTGTTGACGATGACATCGGCGCCGGCCTGCAAGGCCGCCTCCAGCCCGGCCAGGAAGACATAGGCCAACCCCTGATGCTGCTTCAGGCGGACGACGTAATGCACCCCCAATTCCTGCGCCACCTCGGCCGTGCGGTCGGTGCTGCCGTCGTCCACCACCAGGTACTCGATCTCGTCAACGCCAGGAAGCGCACAGGGGAGGTCGCGCACTGTCTGAGGGAGAGTGGCTTCTTCGTTGTAGCAGGGGATTTGGATGATGAGTTTCATCTACACTTCATTGTATCACGAGTGCGCACTCTCGTCAACGGCAGCGTGATACGCTCACAGGGAAGGGCGTGTAAGGCAATTGACTTCCCTCTCATTCCAGGGTAAGATATACGTTGGGAGAGAAACATGGCACGCCAGAAGAGCAGTCACGCATCAGCCGCGAAGAGCAGGCACGCGTCAACCACGTATGAAGAGTCCATCGGTGCTGCCCCCAATGCCTCGCGGCTGGTCGTCATCGTCTCCTGCATGGCCGCTATCGGTGCGATGGTCTACGGGATGTGGGGGCCGAGGCTGCCGGTCATGCTCGCGCCGGAGGCCACGCCGCTCTTTGCTCTATCCACTACGCCACCCGCCAATCCGCTCCCATTCACTGCTCCATCCGCCACTCCACTTGCCGACCCGCTACTGTCTGCTGCTCCATCAGCCACCCCACCTGCCAATCCGCTACCGTTCGCTGCTCCATCTGCTGGCCAATCCGCTGCCACTCCACGCGTCGGCATCGTCGCCGGTCACTGGGAAAACGATAAGGGGGCCATGTGCCCCGATGGCCTGACTGAGGTCGAGATCAACCTCGACGTCGCCCAACGAGTCATCTACACCCTGCGGGCACTCGGCTACCAGACTGACCTGCTGGCGGAGTACGATCCGCACCTGGAGGACTACCGAGCCGATGCGCTCGTCTCCATCCATGCCGATTCCTGCGTGGCCTATCCCAATGCCACCCCGCCGGCCAGTGGGTTTAAGGTCGCCAGTGTTGAGGATAGCCTGGTGCCGGAGGCGGAGAGTCGGCTGGTCGCTTGCCTATCGCAGTGCTACGCCGCTCGCACCGGGATGTATTTTCACGCCAACAGCATCACTTATGACATGCTCTACTACCACAGCTTTTACGAGATTAACGACCAGACACCTGGTGCCATCATTGAGACCGGCTTCATGTTTAACGACCGCCACATGCTCACCCAACGAGCCGATCTGGTGGCTCAGGGCATCGTGGACGGCATTGTTTGCTTCATCGAGGATGAGAGACCATAGCATAAAATCTGGGAGATAAGAGGGCAGATTCTCATCCAGTTTGCCAATCTACCAATGAACGTTGACCAGCGTCCCCGCCTCGGCCCAGCCAAAGAGCCATTCCGCCTCCGGCGTGGGCAGGTTAACGCAGCCGTGGCTCATCGGATGGCCAAAGTTGGAGTGCCAGTAGGTACCATGCAGGCCATAGCCCCGGTAAAAGTACATCGTGTAGGGCACATCGGGCAGGTAGTAGCCGGGGCCGCTCATGTCGTCGTAGCGCAGTTTGAGATAGATGCGATACAGACCGACGGGCGTGGGCGTGCGCGGTAACCCCGTAGATATGAGCGTTGTACGCACTGCCGTCTGTCC
>JAUWOI010000271.1 GCA_030612185.1 Anaerolineae bacterium | reverse complement strand
ATTCCCACGCTACCAAGTCTGACCTGACCTTGCTGCTGCATGTGCCACCGGAGAAGGTCTCGGTCGTACACCTGGCCGCCGACCCGGCCTTTCGCCCGCTGCCAGAAGCAGAAGCCGGGCAGGTCGCTGCGCGGCATGGCCTGGAACCGCACTTCTTGCTCTGCGTGGGGACGCTCGAGCCGCGCAAGAACCTACCGGGCTTGCTGCAGGCCTACCGCCTGCTGCTCAACGCGAAGGTGACAACCGAGCCACTGGTGCTGGTTGGTGGCAAGGGCTGGCTGTACGACGAGATTTTCGAGCGCGTCAAGGTGCTGCACCTGACCGAGCGGGTGCGCTTTCTCCACGACGTGCCGGATGCTGACCTGCCGGGGCTGTACAATGCTGCCAGCGTGTTGGTGACACCATCGTTTTACGAGGGGTTTGGGCTGCCGGCGTTGGAGGCGATGGCCTGTGGCACGCCAGTCGTCGTCACTGAGCGGGCCTCGCTACCGGAGGTGGTGGGGGACGCGGGGCTGCTGGTGAACCCGGACGACCCGGATGACATCGCCCGGGCGCTGGCCCGTGTGCTGACTGAGGAACCTCTGCGAGCGCGGATGCGGGAACTGGGACTGGCGCAGGCGGCGCGCTTTACCTGGGAGGAGACCGCCCGCAAGACTCTGGCTATCTACCGGAGGGTGCTGGCGCGGTAGAGGCGCGCTGACTGCCAATTCTCGTCGAGCGTGCCAAAAGGCTTCGTTTCTCAGTGCCTGCGCTCCACCGCATATTCGGCCAGGGAGCACAGCATGTGGCGTGAATCGTTGTCGGGCAACGTCGCTAAAGCCTCCTGGCTTTGCCGGGCGTGGGCTCGTGCCTCCGCCAGCGCGGCCTCGATGGCTCCCGACGAGCAAACAGCCTCTATAGCCGCTTGCACGTGCTCCTCGTCCCGCTGGCCGGATAGCACACCGTTGACAGGGGCGTTGTCCTCGGCCCTCTCCAGATAGCAGAGGGTTGGCAGGGTGATCAGACCCTGGCGGAGGTCGCTGCCGGCTGGCTTGCCCAACTGCGCCTCGTCGCCGGTGAAGTCCAACACATCGTCCGCGATCTGAAAGGCCATTCCTAACTCCCGACCAAAACGGTGCAGGGCGGCGATCTGTGGCTCCCCTGTCCCGGCGAGGAGGCCCGCCATCTCCGTTGCGGCGGCGCAAAGCGAGGCCGTTTTGGCCTCAATGCTGCGGTAGTAGTCCTCTCGCCCGTACCGGCCCGTCGCATCCAGCGCCGTCTGTTCCACGGCGGCGTGACCATGGCTTTGTTTTCCCTTGGTCTTTCCCTCGGTGACGAATATCTGCCTTATCTCCCCGGCGCACATGGTGCAGAGAGTTTCGGCGAAGACCTTGAGAATACGGGGATGCTCCAACTCCGCTATCAGCGACGCTGCCTGGGCCAGAAGGTAGTCGCCGGCCAGCACGGTTGCCCCTGCTGGCCAGATTGTGTGGAGCGTCTTACGGCCCCGTCGCAAGGGGGCCTCATCTACCAGATCGTCGTGTATCAATGTGGCGGTGTGCATCATCTCAACCGCAGCCGCCAGGCTGTGGAAGGGCGCGGTGGAAGCCTTCCCCCCTATGGGGGGGGTTAGAGGGGGGGCGGAAGAGGCGAACATCCGTCCGACGAGGATCACCAGCGCTGGCCGCAGACGTTTGCCGCCAGCTAACGAGCAGCGCAGCCTTGAACCTAGCGGCTCCTCGACCTGCGCCAGCGTATCAAACAACAGGCGCTCCACCCGCTCCATCTGCGAGCGGATGGGTTCCAACAAGGGGATGAGTTGTAATGTGGTTTCCATCGGATTCCTCGTTTCCATCGGGTGAGTGGATGAAGCAGGAGGGGTCCTCAGCCAGATAATCGCCGGTGTTGGCCCAGGCCCGCCCCCGGCAGCCGCCGCATAGCCGCCTGTACTCGCACTCGCCGCAGTCTCCTTGCAACCGTTTCTCCCGCTCTCGCAGGTCCTTGAGGACGGGGGAGGTGGCCCATATGATCGGGAAGGGCGTCTGGCGCACGTTGCCGCAACTCACCTCGATGAAGGGGCAGGGCCAGACTTCACCGTTGGGCTTGACGTAGACGAAGCCGCGTCCCGCCGAACAGCCGTGAAAGACTGCTTCCGCCAGGCGCAGGAGCGGGCCGCTGCGGATGCCAGCCCGCCGCAGTAAGAAAGGCCAGTACTGCGGCCCCGCCACCGGCTCCATGATGGCCCGGGTTACGCTTTGCGCCTGGGCCATGAAGCGGATCAGCCGCTCGTTAGCGCCCATGTCCAGGGCCGTTTCCCCGACGTTCCGGCCTCGCCCCACCGGCACCAGTTGGTACATCAAGAGGATGCCTGCCCCCAGTTCGTCAACGAGGGCCATCAGTGGCTCCATCTGATCTAAGTTGCATTCCATGGCCGTGATGTTGATGTGCAGCAGGATGCCAGCCCGTCGCAGGGCGCGCATTCCCTGCAGGGCGGCCTCGAAGGCGCCGGGTAAGCCGCGCACGAAGTCGTGGGTCGCGGCATTGAAGCCGTCCAGGCTCACGGCGGCGATCACCACGCCGTAGCGGCGCAGGCGGCGGGCCACTGTTTCGTCAATGAGAGTGGCGTTGGTGGCTATGGTGTTGGTGAAGCCCAGGGCTTTGGAATAGGCTAGCAATTCGAAGAGGTCATGGCGCATCAGTGGCTCGCCGCCGGTGAAGGCCATCATACGGAACTCCCTCACCTCGGCCAATTGGTCCAGGAGGTGTTTGGCCTCGCCGGTGGTCAACTCGTCGGGCGCGGGTTTTCCGCCAGAGGCGTGGCAGTGGATGCAGCGCAGGTTGCAGGCGGCGGTCATCTCCCAGACGGGGTGGGCCGGGAAGCCGATGCAGCCCATGCCCCGTGACCCGGCGGCCCCGGGGAGGCACTTGAGGCCGTAGGTGAGAAGCCAGCGCGGCAATTCCCGCCAGTGCGACAGCGCGCCTATGTACAGCGCGCTCACCGCTTGGCGGAGGATCAGGCTCGGTGGCCACCAATAGGGACGCACCTTACGCCTGGGTTGCTTTCCCCATTCCTGCAACCACTCACTCATATACTCAACTCCTGAAGACGATTGGCTGCCGGCCACTTTCTTGGGCCAGACCTCCGAGGTTCCCACACAGTCAACCTTGAGTTGGATACTGGCACGAAATATCCACCAACTGACCTGGAATCTACACCGAAACCTCGGAGGTCTTAAGAATGTCCGGTAGTGAAGACAAAGGCGAGGATGTAGGCTGCTGTGGTGCCCAGATTCACCACCAGGTTGGCGGCGCAGAGTCTCTCCAGGGTTGGCCGATCCTGCCAGCGGTCGCGTATCACTAGCACGACCAGTATCAGCGAGAGGGCCATGACGGGCAGGTAGAACCACAAAGCCAACATAGGAACGCCGTGACGCAGCGAGAGCAGCATTGTTATCCAACTCCCCAGGCTGGTGAGGCCGTAGAGGCGGGAAGCCCGCTCTGGCCCCAAACGCATTACCATGTTGGCCTTGCCCGTCACCAGGTCGGCCGGGTAGTCGGGGAATTCGTTGAGCAGGATTACGTTGAAGATGGTGAGGCCGATGGGGGCTGCCAGCCAGTGGACGAGTGGCGTTATCCCTCCCGCCTGTAAGTAGTAGCCCGTTGCCACCGGCAGCCAGCCGTAGCAGAAAGCGATCCACAACTCGCCCCATCCCCTGCTCACCCAGCGTACCGGCCGCGTCGAATAGAAGAACCCACCCAACATGCCTAGGACGCCGAAGGGGATGGTCCAGTGCCCCGTCCGGTGGCCCAGTTGGAGGATCAACCCCACCCCGACGGCCAATAGCAGGCTGACCAGCGAGGCCCACAGAGCGGCGCGGCGGGGCAAAAGGCCACGCTGCAACACTCGGGAGCCTCCGGCGAAGCGGCTGGAACCCAGGCGGGCGGACAAGGAATCCTCCGCGTAGTCCCAGTATTCTCCGGCGTAGTAGGTGGCCAGCATGATGAGCACCACACCCAGCGTGCCCCAGGCGCAGACATCCCAACGGAAGGCTACTCCTTGCCGCCAGGCCAGCACCCCGCCCAGAATAAACGGGAGGACTCCTACGGAGTGAAAAGGTGGGCGTGAGAGAGCCACCCAGGCGGACAGTTTTTCACCTGTCACTGGTATCCTCCTTCCACATCAGTAGCAACAACATCATCTGTCGCGCTACTCTCCGACGCCCCTAGGGGACTCGCGGCCTTCTCCCTGCTGGCTGCCTCCATTGGGCTGCTTTGGAGGGACAACCATCTTCTTTTCATAGCTCCGGCACCGGCACAAACGCGATATGCCCGCCGCCCCGTTTTAATCTAACCTATGTGCGAAGCGTCTCTTGTGCTACGTGACGCCCAGTGCCTGGAAGGTGGTTCTCCGTTCCAGCAACCAACCTAGAGGTGGAGGAACCATGCGGCGATGGGGTAGCCCCACAGCAGGGTGATGACCGCGCCAGCGATGAGGAATGGCCCGTAGGGGATGTGGTCGCGCAGTCCGCGCACACGGGTGGCCAGCAGGATCAGGCTGACGGCTGCCCCGATGAGGATAGTCAACACCAGCGCCTCGATGACCAGCGGGAAGCCGGTGATAAGCCCGACGAAAGCGGCCAGTTTGACGTCACCGCCGCCCAATGCCCCACTGCCAAAGAGCATATTCCCCACCAATGCAGCGACGAGGAAGAACACGAAACCAATCGCCCCGCCAGCCAGCGCATACTCCCACCTCATCCCCGTCATCTCCGGGGGGAGGAAACTGGCAACGATGCCGAGGAGAATGGATGGATACATCACGACGTTGAGGATCAGCCGCCGCTCGATGTCGGTGATGAGGATGAGGGCGAAGATGGTGTTGTAGAGAAGGTAGAGGATCAGTTTGACGGAGGGGTAGGGCACGATCCAGAGATAGCCATAGACCACCGCCAGCCCAATTTCGGCCAGGGGATGGCGCAGACCAATTGGTGCGCCACAGTGGGGGCAACCAGAGCGCCCGATCAGGCAGGCGGGCAGGGAGAGCCATTGCCACCATGGGCGGATCCGCCCGCAGTAGGGACAGTGGGGACGGGTCAGGCTCCGCCGGGCAGGCAAGTCGGAACCGAGTTGATTGACCAGGCCGCCGACGAGGAGGCCCAGTAGCACGAAGAGAATGGTCATTGAGAAACATTATAAGTGACAAATGAGCAAGTGGCAAATGGACAATGAACGGAGATTTTGAAGCAGTCATCATGATCCCTGGCTCACCACCAGGGATGAAAATGATGTAACCGTCATTCCGAGCGGAACGGAGCGCAGCGGAGTGGAGTCGAGGAATCTCGCGCACACGGGAACGAGATTTCTCGACTCGCTGCGCTCGCTCGAAATGACGTGGGATCGTTGGGCTATTTTCGGAACAGTCGCCATGATCCTCGGCTTACCACCAAGGACGAAAATGAACCGAGAGTAAGACAAGATGCCATCTTGTCCTACATCTATTTTCGAGGTAGTTACGTGTCATACATCAGTCATTACTAACGTAGCGGTACACATCCACCTGCGCGAATTGTGCCTTGTCTACCCGTTGTGCATTTGCTTCCAGCCACGCTTGCACCAGCCCGCGCTCGTCCCACATCGTCGTCTCGGTGGCAATCAGCCAGACCACGTCGTATCCTGCTGTCATTTTCTGCATGTGGCGCGCGGCTTCTTGTTCGCTCATCAGATAGGAGCCATCTGGGGCACGGTGGTTGGTGTAGAGCCCCTCGGCCCAGAGATATTCGTCTTCGGGAAAGTAGTAATCGAAGGAGTATCTGCCGTACGGGATCTGAAAAACGATCAGTTCGTCGAATATGGGGTGGGCGGTCACGACAAGTGGCAAGTAGCATCTAAAGGAATATTCTTCATCGAGGGGGCGGAGTACGATTGGCTCATCGGACGTGTAATAATCGGCCACGTAGGCAGCGGCAGCGCGGAAGTCGGACTTTATTGGGATGGTGGCTTGCTGCCACAGGTTGACGCTATTAGAGACGAGAATGATGCCTGCCAAGAGCACTACTGCCACTCGGCTGAGCGCTCGCGACAAAGTCCGGCGGCCGAGGCCGCTGAAGTGCCAGAGGGACGCCAGTCCCAGGGCGACCAGCAGATAGAAGGCTGGCGCGGTCCAGATAAAGTAGCGATCGGTGAAGAGCGGTTGCCACAGCGAGATGAGCCACACAGCCAGAAACGGGGTCAATAGCCAGATAACAAGGGCAACGCGGCTCCTTCCCTCTCCCTCTCCGTCCCCTCGCAGGGGGGGGCTGGTGGGGG
>JAUWOI010000256.1 GCA_030612185.1 Anaerolineae bacterium | reverse complement strand
GAGCGGCTCAACCGCTACGGGTCAGGGCTGACGGTTTATCGCGCCGAGCAATGGCCCTACATTGAGGATGCGGGGAAGGGAGTCCTGGAGATCGCCAGCGAAAGGGGAATAGAGACTCGGGTGATCGAACTGACAAGCGGCCGGCAAGTGCAAGATTCTGTGCCGTCGCCCTACGGCGTTTTTAGCATCGTCTACAATGGGGAACTGGTGTCCTATCACTATTTGGGCAAAACGGAGAAAAAGAGGCTCATTGATCTCCTGGACGAGGGATAGACCATACATCAAGGAGGCTATTTGCGATGGAATACTATGAGAACTACCCAGGCTCGCTCGTCGCTTTCAATTTGCTGTTTTCCCTGGTAGGACTTGCCGTCGGCCTGATAGTCCTGGCCCAACTGGGGACCTGGGCCTGGGCGGGGTATCTGGCCCTCTATCTCCTGGAGATAGCTGCGGTGCTGGCCTTTGCCTGTACACGCTGCTGTTACTACGGCAAGGCCTGCGGTATGGGTTATGGCAGACTGTCCGCTCTTTTGTTCAAGAAAAGGGCAGAGGAGGAATTTCACAAGGCTACGTCCCACAAGGTGGCGGGAATACTCATGCTGGTCACTTTTCCGCTGCCTATCCTGGGCGGCATCGCTTCGCTGATCGTGGGGTTCTCACTCTACCGGCTGCTCCTGTTCCTGGTTCTGATTGGCCTGACGGTGGCCGGCTTTGTGACCCGCCCCAGGTTTGTGTGTGGACACTGCAAACAGGCGGAGAGCGGTCGCTGCATGATGGCCCCCCGGAAGAAAGAAGGAGTGATAAATGACTGAGCAAAAACTGTACGAGGAAGGGTGGGAGCGTTTCCCCTGGTGGTGGATCTTGCTGGAGAACCTGTTCATGTTTGTCCCCTGGGCCATCGGCTTCGCCGTGATGTGGCCGCTGCAGGTGACCGGGGTACCGGTGGCTTCGCTGGGCTATGCGCTGTTCATCCTGGTCACCATCGGCTGGCTGCTAAAGGTGCATAACTGCTCCACCTGCTATTACTATGACAAATGGTGTCACCTGGGCTGGGGCAAGTACACGGCCCTCATCTGCAAGAAGGACGCGGGCAACCCGGAGACCGGGACAAAACTGACAGTTGTCTACATGGTCCTGCCGCTCATCCCCATCGTGGGCACTGTGGCCGTCATGCTCCTGCATGGCTTCTCCTGGGCGCTGGTGGGCTGGATGGTCGTCTTTGTCGTCCTGAACGGTGTGCAGTTCGCCGTCCTGCGGCCCAGAGGATGCGCCCGTTGCAAGAAGCGCTATATCTGCCCCGGCAGCGCGGCGAAGTAAGGAGATGAACCAATGAGCATTCTGGAACGACTATCGTCGGCCGCGGGCGACCGCAGCGAGGCTTCCAACAAGGCCGTGGCCCGCGAGGCTCTGGAGCGGCCCGATATGCTGGACGAGGTAGCGGTGGGACTGGAGTGGAACGCCCGTAAACTGGTGGGCGACTGCGCCGAAGTGTTCACCGAGGTGGCCAAGGAGAATCCGGCGCTGGTAGTGCCCTACGTGGACCGTATTGCCCCTCTCATCAGCCACAAGAATACGCGAGTGCGCTGGGAGTCCACCCACGCACTGGCCCTGGTGGCATCGCTGGCGCCGGAGAAAGTCGCGCCCTTACTACCTGACCTGGTGGCCAAAATCGAGCGGGACAAAAGCGTCATCGTCCGCGACTGCGCGGTGCTGGCCCTGGGTGAATACGGTCGCAGCGGACCGGGGGCAGCGTGGGAGGTGTTCCCCCATCTGCTGCGGGCGCTGGAGATGTGGGAAGGCAAACACGCTAAACTGGTGCTGGAGGCCATGAGCAAACTGATAGAGGTGGAGCCAGGGCTGGATGTGGACGTGCGAACGGCGGCCCAGGGATGCCTGGACCACCGCCGGGCCAACGTCCGGCGGCTGGCTCAGAAAATCGTGCTTCAATAAAAAAAGGAGACAGAAATGACAACCAAAGTTACCAACTGGCTACTAGAATCCGACGAACCCTGGACGCGCTACCGCACGCTGGTGGACCTGCTCGACCGGCCCGAGGATGATCCCGAGGTGCAGGCCGCCCGTGCCGAGATGCTGGCGCACCCCCAAGTTCAGGAAATGATCGCCGAGGCCGCCACCTGGCCCGGCTACGCCCTCAAGCGGCACAACGACGCCAAACACTCCATCTACAAGTTCAGCACGCTAGCCGATTTTGGCGTGCGGGCCGGCGATCCCGGAATGGCTGCTAGCATCGAGGCCGTGATGGCTCATCAATCGCCGGAGGGGGCCTTTCAGATCACAATGAATATCCACGAGCGATATGGTGGAACCGGTAAGGACATGTGGACGTGGATGCTGTGCGATGCACCGACGCTGCTCTACGCGCTGCTGGGCTTTGGCCTGGGCGGCGACGTGCGTGTGCAGCGGGCGGTGGAGCACCTGGTGGGCCTGGTGGACGACAACGGCTACCGCTGCGTCGTCGCGCCGGGGTTGGGCAAGTTCCGGGGGCCGGGCCGCAAGGCCGATCCTTGCCCCATCGTCAACGTCTATGCGCTGAAGGCGCTATCGCAGGTGCCGGAATATCTCGATAGCACCGCCACGCGCACCGGCGCTGAGATGCTGCTCTGGCACTGGGAACACCAGACTGAGCGCAAGATTTACATGTTCGGCATCGGCACTGACTTCCGCAAACTCAAGTACCCCCTCGTCTGGTACGACGTCCTGCACGTGGTGGACGTGCTCAGCCGCTTCCCTTTCGTCCACACCGATCCCAGGTTCCAGGAGATGGTGGAGACTATCACCGTGCAGGCCGACGAGAGCGGGCGCTACACCGCCACCTCGATGTACCGCGCCTGGAAGGGCTGGTCTTTTGCCGACAAGAAAAATCCCTCGCCCTGGCTCACCTTCCTGGTGCTGCGGGCGCAGCGGCTCAGTGCGGCAGTTCGAAGATCACCACCGTGCCGTAGTCGGTAGCCGTTTGCACGTCCAACTTGCCCCCGATCATCGCCGCGCGCTCGCGCATCCCCGCCAGCCCAAAGTGGCCCTGGGCCACGAAGCGGGCCGCTTCCACGCCGCACGTTATACCTCGCCCGTCGTCGGTCACCGTCAACCGTAGCCGGTCGGGGTACTGTGTCAGGCGCACCGCGATCTCGGAAGCGTTGGCGTGCTGGATGGCGTTGTGCAGCGCCTCCTGGGTGATGCGAAAGATGGCCAGCGCCACGTCGTCGGGCAGGTATGGGCCGCCTGCCTGGGTCGCGACGTCAATGTGAACGGGGGCCGGGGAGCGCGCGTCCAACTCTTCAACCAGTGCCTTGAGCGCCGAGGCCAGGTCGTGTTGCAGGAGCGGCGGGCGCAGGTCGTAACAAATCGTGCGCAGCGCATTCACCGTCTCGCCAGGTCTGCAAAGACCACCTTCTCGGTCTCCGGTTGTGCTTCCAGCGCCTTCAGGTCGCGGGTGACAGCGCACATGTCTTGCAGCAGGCCGTCGTGTAGTTCGCGGGTCAGCCGGCCGCGTTCCACCTCCTGTGCTGATACTATCTGGCGGTAGAGCGCTCGCATCTCGGATGCAGTCCGGCGTTCCTGTTCGGCGTAGTGGGTCGCCTCTAACACGGCGGCTGCCTGACGGGCCACAGCCGTCAGCCAGCGCAGGCCTTGGGGTGCGTATTGCGTCTTACCACTTCGTGCGCCCAGCAACCACATCCCGCGCAGCTCGGTCCCGCGCATCAGGGGCACCCACACTTTCGTCCACGCCAGGTCGGCACGCCCCTGTTGAATCAACTCGCGCAGCCGCCCCCGATCCGCTCTCTGTGCCTCTCCACCCGACGCCACCCAGCGGACGGCGGCGTGGCTGACAGGCAGACGAAGATCACCCGTCTTGACGGCGACGAGTTGATGTGCCTCTGGCAGCAACAACGCCGCGCGATCCACCTGCAACGCGCGTGGAAAGTCATCGGTCAGCAGTTGTGCCAATGCCTGCCGGTCCAGCGCACCGGTTATCTTGCGGCCGTATTCTACCAATAGGACACTGTGGTCAATAGGGGGCCCGTACCGCTGGCTGCGCCACCATTTGCGCGTCCCCCGGTAGAGCAACAGCCCCAACGCCAGAGTGAGCCACCCCAGCGCCAGGCCAGTCATCAAGTGTTCCACTCTCCCCTCCATCGTTGCTATCGTGACGGGTAGGAGCCCAATCGCATTGGGCGGTTCCGGCCCCAAGACGGCCAATGCGATTGGCCTGCTACCCTATGGTGATGGATTCTCAGATCAAGTGACGCTCGTCGGCGACCTGGAGAGCCTCGTGGCGGCTGTGGACGCCCAACTTCCGGTAGATAGTACTCAGATGGTTGCGCACGGTGCCTGGCGAGATGTGTAGAGATCGTGCAATCTGCGGGTTGGGCAGACCGCGCTTGGCCAGGCGCAGAATCTCGACCTCACGCTCCGAGAGCAGTGATTCCGCACTCTCGGCGCGCGTAGCCTGCGCCAGCGCCTCGTAGGCCTGTGGACTGAGGTAGAGCCGCCCGTCGGCCAGGTCACGGATGATGGTGTCAACCCGCGAGACGTAGTCGTCGTCCTTGAGGATGTAGCCGTAGACGCCAGCCTGTAACAGGTCGCGCACGAGGGCTGGTTCGAGGTATGCGCTGAGCAGGCAAATCTTCAGGTCGGGGAAATCGGCCCGCAGGCGGCGCACCACAGACAGCGCGTCGAACTCGGGCTCGATGAACAGGTCAAGCAGCAGCACGTGTGGCCGCGCCCGGCGCACTAGCGCAGCCACGTCACCCCCGCGCCGCGACTCGGCCACTAACTGGATGTCAGGGGTCTCGTCCAGCAGCGCGCGCAGGGCAATGGCGACGTGCGGATGGTCGTCTACGACGGCAACGCGGATCATTCTCATTACCTTGAGCTTCGTCCGGCCGGATCAGTACACCTCATCGTGAGAGCCAATGTCTACCAGCACAATCAGGTCATCTCCGCCCGACGGATCGGGTTCAAAGACAAAAATGATCCGGCAATCGTATTCTACCCAGCAGGCCCACAACCCTTCCAACTGCCCGCGCAGCTTGTGAGTTTTCAACCCTGGCTCAAAGGGATCTTCTGCCAAGGCAGTCAGGACGTCCAGAATGCGTTCCTGCAAGTCTGAATTACGGCGCGTTCTCCGTTTGAATGCACGCCGGAAGCTGGTGTCCCAAACCAGGTTCCTCATGACTCATCCAATAGATCACGCCGCAGGTCATCTACGGTTCCATAACGCGCACGCCCTTCCCTGAATGCCTGGACTGTGGCCCTGGCATTGCGCGCGATCTCTGCCCGACGTTGCTCGATCAATCGGCACCGGATGATCTCGATCAAGGCCTCCTGGTCATCGCTAGGAAACTGTTCGATAACGTCGAGCGCCTGCTGAAACGGAGTCAAGGTAGTCTGTTCCATATTTGCTCTCCCTCACGCTGCACCAGTGCGACGCGTCCGGCGTCAGACCACGATGTGCCATAATCCCTCACGCTAGTCATACAGCCATTGTACTCGTGTCAGGCGAAAAGTCAACACGCCACACCGATTCACCTAGCGTGACAATGTCATGGCACGACGTGACAGCAGTAACAATCGCAACGTGACACGCGCCTA
This sequence comes from Anaerolineae bacterium, assembly GCA_030612185.1. The sequence goes on along the minus strand of JAUWOI010000256.1, from coordinate 906 downwards.
TAGAAAAACCTGCCAGAAGGTGGTATCATAGGGAGTAGGGAGTAGGGAGTAGAATAAAGGAGAGAGAAAATGTTACAGGGAGAAAACCTTACACTGACCTATCAGGACGGCGAGACCACAATAGACGCTGTGCACGACGTTTCGATCGCCATCGAGGATCACCAGTTCATCGGCCTGCTGGGACCTTCTGGCTCTGGAAAGAGTTCGCTGCTGTATCTCCTGAGCGGGCTGCGGAAGGCGACCCAGGGCGAAATCTATCTGGATGACCGTGCCTATGGCAAGATGCCGGAACGGGAACGTGTGGCTCTGCGGCGGACCGAGTTCGGCTTTGTCTTCCAGCAACACTTTTTGATCAACTATCTGACCGCGCTGGAGAACGTCATGGTCGCCGCGCCGGTGCAGGACAAACCACACGCCGAGCAGGCCAGGGCGCTGCTGGCCGACCTGGGTATGGGCGACAAGTTGCATCGCTTCCCCTACGAACTTTCTGGAGGCGAGCGGCAGCGGGTGGCGGTGGCGCGAGCGATGATCCACCGCCCGCGCATCATCTTTGCCGACGAGCCGACGGGGCTGCTGGACCGGCGCACCGGTATGCAGGTGATGGCCCTCCTGCGCAGCTATCGCGACCAGGGCAGCCTGATCGCCGTCACGCACAACCCCGAGATCCTCACCGAGGCCGATTTGATCATGACCTTGCGCGACGGACAGGTAGCGGATATCAAAGATCGCGTGGCGAGCATCGTTCAGAGCAATTAGCAAGGGATGTCGCGAAAGGAAGTCTTGTGGCTATGAAGTCAAGAACGATCAGCGGGGTTACGGTGGTCATTGATCCTGACGAACAGGATACCGTAGATTTGATCGGCAGCGCCTGTGCGAGGGCAATCCAACTCAGTCAAGAGATTTGGG
>JAUWOI010000516.1 GCA_030612185.1 Anaerolineae bacterium | reverse complement strand
CAGACTGGGGTCGGACACGATCTCGCCGGTGAGGGGGTTGACGTTTTCGGGCCACGGCGTCGGGGTGGGAGTGGGTGTGGGAGTAGGAGTGAGAGTGGGTATGGGAGTGGAGGTTGGGGGCGGCGTGGCCGTTGGTGCAGGGGTGCGGGTCGGTGTGGGGGGTGCCTCCGTCGTGTCGCTGCCACAGCCGCCCAGCGCGCCCGAAAAAAGCGCCACCGTCGCCAATCCGGTCGTGATCCGCGCCAATGTGCGCAGCCGCTTCCTGTGTTTTGTGTGGCCCATCCTGGTTTACCTCCGTTGTCCGTTCTACGTCCTATGTTCTACGTCCTATGTCCTACGTGTGGGATTTCTACAATGCGGCGTATTATAGCACAAGGGGTAGGACGGGCAACCATCTGGGGAGCGCACCGCCGTAAACAGGCGGCGCTGGGCTGAACTTGGCCTGATCGTGACGCTTCCTCCCCTACGGCTGGATGGAAAATGCTTGCTTTGCCACAGGGGAGGAACTACGGGATGGTTCTTTCCTCTCCTCTCTTGCGTCTTGCCCCTCATCCCCTTTTGCTGTACAATATCATCAGAATCATCAGAGGCGCTTTGGATCGTGCGGGAGATCGGGGGCTGGCGCGGGGAAGGGATCTGCTCGTGGAACCTGGAGCTCTCCTACGCAGACTCCGATCCCGTCCGCGCCGCCGACCTGATGCGGGGCGTCGTGGACTACCAGCAGGAACCCGCCCACGCCGGCGCTGAGGCCGACGCCGCCCACGGGGAGGAGATCCGGGCGATGAGAACGGCGGATGGGCGGGGTTGGCGGATTGGAGCGCTGAAAAGGAAGGAGAAGGTGGATGATTTTGCTATACGTGAGAGCGACCATGGAACGGGCACACTATGAGATCATTGACGATCCTGAACCTTACTACGGTGAGATTCCAGAGTGCGAAGGGGTCTGGGCGACGGGGAAGACTCTTGAGGAATGTCGCCGCAACCTGGAGGAGGTGCTCGAAGGCTGTCCATTCCACACGTTGGAGGGGTGGTGATCCAACCCCTTGAGGAGGTAAGCGTCGCCTATGCCTAGGTTGACGCCTGTCAAGTGGAGAGACCTGGTCAAGCGGCTGCGAGCACTAGGATTCGATGGCCCGTTTTCTGGCGGCAAACACCTGTATAAGGGGCAAAAAGCACCGGGGCGGGATAAGCCCGCCCCGGTTTTCCTTTCCGCTGCCGTGTTGAGATTATTTGCCCTTAATGGCAGCGTAGATCACACCGCCGATCGCGCCCGTGATAGCGCCGATGACAGCCGCTATGACGATGCCAACGAGCACGCTACCGGCGGTAGCGCCCGCTGCTAGTACTGCGGCTCCCCCTTCACCCCCCAGCAAACCTGAGGCTGCCTGGACAGTACCGAAGATGAGGTTAAGGATGCCACTGACGAGCGAGTTGGCAGCGTTGGCGATTGCGCCAGTGAGGGCCCCACCCAACGCGCCCTCGCCAACGTCAATCTGTGCACCCTCGCTGGCGGCGAAGTGGACGTACAGCGCCCCGGTCGCTAGCGCAAGGATCGGGCCCAGCCAGCAGATGAGGCAGTTGAGGAACGGGATACGCATCAGAAGGGCGAACACAAGTCCTGCTGCCGCACCTATCAAACCTGCTTTAATTGCCACGGACGAATTCACTTTCATAGTATCTCCTTTCGTTATTGCGGATCTGCAAATGGCCATTCTACACGATTGATGTGGTGGCCCCACCGCCGTGCTCCCTACGGGTTGGGAGGCCGAGCATCAGCCAGACGTTCCGGCGTTTGGGAGCGTCCCAGTAGTAATAACACTGACCGATTGTGGAAGTTTCGCCACCTGGGGTTCTGTGCCTCGTCTGGCATTATGGAGCAGAGGGTAGTAGAATAGAAGCAGAATCAGTACCTGTAGGCATTCGCGTTTCGTACGAAGCCGGTGTACAATAGTGACGTGTCCGAACAAGCGTGGTTCATCCCCGGAAGACCTGGCGTGCCTGGCAGGCCGCTAGCCCGCTACCGCCCCGCTCAGCCAGTCAAAGCGGTGGAGGCCTACGTACGCGCTTTCACCGCGCCCGGCGACCTGGTGGTGGACCTGTTCTGCCAGGGGCCAACGGTCGTGCGCGAGACCGTCGCCGCAGGCCGCCGCGCGCTGGGTCTCAGCGTCAATCCGCTGCTCCTCGTCGCCGCCCGCCTGGGACTAGGCCGGCGCGATGCCACCGCGCTCAACGCTGCTTTCACCCGCCTGGCCGATAGTCCCAAAGGAGACGTTCCTCTGCGCCGCCACCTGGCCTCTCTCTACCGCTCCGCCTGCTCGTCCTGCGGTGCACCGGGAACCGCCGAGTGGTTTGCCTGGGACCGCGATGGAGACTACCCCTTCAGGAAGGCGGTGCGTTGTCCCCAGTGTGAGGAGGTGCAGGAGGGAGTGCCGGACGACGATGACATCGCGGCCGCCCGCCGCACCTTGCCACGGAGTCTAGCCTACTACTACGCGCTGGATCGGGTGGCCTCGCTGGGGCACCCTGCGCGGGAACGGGCCACGCAACTGGTCGAACTCTACACTCCGCGCAACCTCTCGGCGTTGATGGACTTAAGTCTGCGGCTCGAAGGAATAGAGGCCGGCGAGGAAGCCAGGCTCGCGCTGACCGGTGTGCTCCTCGATTGTTTCGACGCCGGTAGCAGCCTTGATCCCTACGGCGAGGAGCGGCCACGCCCGCGCACGCTGCGCGTCCCGTCCCGCTACGTCGAGCGCAACGTATGGCTGTGCTTCGAGGATGGGGTCTCGCGCCTGCTGGACGAGGAGTCCACCACCCCGGCTCTCCCCCACGGGGGGAGGGAGAAGAGTGGGGATGGGGGCCAGCCCTTCCCCGTGGCTTGTGCTGTAGACGTCGCCGCATTGGTGCGGGGCGAGGAGCAAGGATGCGCGCTGACCAGCCGCGCGGCCCGCGATGTGGGGCAGGTCGTCCCGCCTGGGAGTGTTGCCCTCATCTTCGCCGACCCGCCCCGGCCCGACGGCGTCTTCTGGGCGCGCTCGGCACTGTGGGCGGGATGGCTGTGGGAGTCGCCCGCCGCCCGCACCCTGCGCCCTTTCCTGCGCCGTCGAAGGTTCGATTGGGACTGGCACTGGCGCGTGTTGCGGGTGGCGCTGGAGGCGGCAGGGCCACTGCTCACCGCCGAAGGCCATCTGGTCATCCTCTTCTCCGACCCCGATGACACACTTTTGGAATCGGCATGCCTGGCGGCCAGCGG
>JAUWOI010000207.1 GCA_030612185.1 Anaerolineae bacterium | reverse complement strand
CTTCCCAGCCGAGCCGAACAGAGCGGAGAGGGGGAGACTCGGAGAGTGGGAGAGACGGAGACGGTCTCCTTGTCCCCTTGTCTCCTTGTCCCCTTGTCTCTTCGTTTGCGGCAAGCCAGCAGGATGGTGCTGCGGGCGGCGTTCTTCTTCGCCTGGTGCAGGGAATGCTCGCTCTCGGTGTGGACGGGCCAGGAGGATTCGACGCTGAACCCGGCGCCGATGAGGGCGGTGGCCAACGTGTCCCAGGCCTCGACCCGCTTATGGGTGAACATCACCGTCAGGACACCATCGTCGCGCAGGACACGGTGCATCTCGCGGAAGGCGGCCGCCATCTTGCGCTCATAGTCCTTTTCGGCCAGGGCCCTCACCCCCCGGCCCCCTCTCCCGCGAGCGGGAGAGGGGGAGGCAATGTCCTTGAAGCGGGCGGGGTTAGCGACGGCCTCGGCGTCCTTGTCGGTCAGTTGGGCGGCGAACCATTCCGGGTAGAGGTGGCCGGCGGTGCGCTTGAGCCAGACGTAGAAGAAGTCGGCCAGTTCGGCGTACATGACGTTGTCATAGTAGGGCGGGTCGGTGACGATGGCGTGGACGGAGCAGTCAGGGAGGGAGGAGAGGTCGGCGGCGTTGCCTTGAAGCACAGTCAATGGCCCGCGCTCTACCTGCTGACCTTCCAGCGTGGATTGAGGGAGGGCCAGCAGTTTGGTCATATCCCGGTAAGCGTCGGCTATCTGGTCAATTGCCCAGGGAAGCAGGTTGGCGGAAGCGTCAAACTCAGCGTGGCTCCAAACAAAAGCAAAGTCGTGGCGATCAAAGACGCTGCGAATGCCACGGGTTGGGTCATAGCGACAGGCACGGTTGTTGTAGATAACCGCTTTGTCCATCATCACGCCTAGATACGTCTCCACCGCGGCCGCACGCTCAGCATCCATCGCGGCTCGCATTTCGTCGCGCAGGTCACGCAGCGTCTCAGCGAAGGTACCCAGCGCCAGCAGTTGACGCGGGGAGAAGAAGTCAGCCCAGGTGGGCATCCCATAGCGCAGCGGGCGCAAGTCGTTGCCTTCAGGGAAAGGCTCTGTCGGGATGACATTCTGCGCCTCCCACAGGGGACGCTTGCGGGCCAGTTCCGCCTCGGCGGCGCGGACGGCCTCCAGGTCCTCCGGCGTGGGGGGACGGAAGTCGAAGCCGCCGCGTCGCTTGATCGCTACGGCGTAGAGCATCTGCCCCATGCGCCCGGCCTGGGCCTCGGCCTTGATGTAGTCGCCGTCCACCGCGTCGCCGGTCCAGGGGGAGCGGCCCACGCCACGGCTGACCGTGCCCTCGTTCGGGTCGAAGTCAATGGCGTCGCCCGCCACGATCTGGAAGCGGGGTTCATCCCAGGCGGGATCGGCCAGCAGGCGGGCGGCCATCGGCGTCTTCTTTTTGCTCAGCCACCAGTTGGGGCTGAGCGGCACCGGCTTTCCGGTGATGGGGCAGGCGACGGTGCGCGCCCAGAGGTAGGCCGCACCTTCGGCATGGTTGGGCAGCGGGGTGAAGAAAGGCTGCAAACGCGGCTTGACCAGCTCATACCAACGTCGTCCCCACTTCTTGATGTCGGCGGCCAGGTCAGGGCCGAAGCTGGCCGGGTAATCGAGCGTGGCCTTGAGGATGACCGCCGCGACGGGGTTGAGTTCATTGGCGACGGTAGCGAAGCCATAGCGCCGCGCCTCGAAGGGGATGGAGCCGCCGCCGGCGAATGGGTCCAGCACGGTGAATTGGCTCAGTTCCTTCTCCCCCCAGGTAAGGGCGAGCAGTTCTTCCATCAGCGCCAGGTCCTCTGGCGCGGGGTTGACGGTGAAAGCACGATCGTGGGTGTAGGGGTTGGGGATGAATTTGCCTTCTTCGCGGGCCTTGAGCAGCTTCTTACGCCCTGCCACCGGGTCGCCGTGGATGCCCATCAGCCGCAGGAACCAGGCGTGGTAGGCTTCCTCGGTGGGGAACTTCTGGCGCAGGTCTAGACTTCCGAAGTCTTGGAGACCTCGGAAGTCTGGCAGCAGGCTGGCGACGATGGCAGCGCGGGATACGGTCAGTGGCCGCCGCGCCCACCAGACGTGGAGCCGATTGAGGGGTGGCTTGCGTGCTGCGCTGGCGTCGCGCAGGCTCTCCGCGCCGATGATGTCGAAGGGGAGCCAGGATTCGAGTAGGACGTTGGGTCGGGTCATCTCCGTTTGCTCCTTTTGCGCTTGCGCCTGGTCTGGCGCTTTTCCCGGGCGGCAGGTTCGTCGGCTGGATACCACCCGGCGGGCTGGTACTCGACGGTGCGCACTTCCTTGAAGTCGTGCAGATGCTCCAGCATCCCCTGGATGCCCTTGGGCTGCTTCAGACTCTCCCGCCAGGCCTGGCGCTCCACCGTGCCCAGCACCAGGTAGTCGTTGCCGATGAGGGAAGGATCGCGCTCGGCAAACAGCGCCTCCAGTTGCGCCTCCAACTCGTCCTGGTGGACGATCAGCAGGTCACAATCGGGGCAGTAGCGGCAGGTCTTGCCGAGCACGATGGGGCGCAGCGGCTCGACGTGGATGAAGAGCGGCAATTTGCGCTGCTTCGTCTTTTGGTCGCAGGCGGGGCAACGGGTGAAGCGGGCGTCGGTGTAGGGATTGAGGATGAAGGTGTATTGGGGTGGCAGTTTGCCGATGGGGGACGCGTTCATCACACTACTTCACTTTCCACTGGCTGCTGGCCGACGCCCTGGGAGGTGGTCCTTACAACGGGCCAAAGTAGAAGGCATTCGCACCGGGGTCAACAGCAAAGCGCAAGAATTCCAGGCAGCCTTGCAGCCCTAGAAACGATGGGAATCGCCATTCCTGGCCTGGGGCGAGGCAGGGGATAAAGGCGGTTACATCGAGTCCAAGATTCTCTCCTTCCTCGGCCAACATAGTGATTGTAAGCCTCTGAAGACGACCCTCATATTTGTAGCCGCGAATAACCAAGGTGTCAACCCCAAGGTCTGCCCTTGCACTCAAACTGAGCAGGTCAGATATTTCCGGGTCGCAAACCAGATACACGCCACCGGTATCCACCACTGCCTGGGTCTGAAAACCACCAATTGAGACACGGACAACGATGCGAGAGGTTTCAATGCGTCCCGATGCAAGTTGATCCCGATACAAACATATACCGGTTGCAAATGGGCGACCGTTGGCAAATTGCAGTACCATCAGATCACCCGCGTTAAGAAAAGACCATCTGTGGTCGGCAATTGCTCCTTGAGTGCGCGAGCAGTAGGAGCATAAGCAATGAACACACCATCCTTCAATGCGATCCACCGCCCCCGATATTCGGTTGCGTGGTCACGCATCCATTCCAAGTTTGCCCGTCCCGATGGATCAGGCGGCAAGCCGGTGCGCACCACCCGGGGAGGGGCCAGGATGTGGGCCATTTTGGCGAGTTCCTCGTGTTGTGGGTGCAAACGATGGCCATAGTCCGCCAGGTTCCGCGCGAGCAGGTGTGCTCCGGCTGCCAGAGCCAGACGCACAGCCCGCGCAAAGTCTGCAGCCGGGCGTCGAGACCAATCTATCTCGCTTGCTGCTTGCACAAAGGCTGTTTCGTTGCCCGCTTCGGCAACTATTTCCAACATAGATATGCCGTCTCCACTATCTTCAGTCGCATCCAGGGCAATGGGTAGGACAATCGCTTCGGATGGCCCTGTGCCTGTGACGGGACCAGGTGAACGCTGTTCCTTTCTTTCGACAAAACGTGAAATGATCCAGATAACCGTCGTACTGTCACCCCTGGCTAACTTAAAATCCTGCCACCCAGGTGAGTACCTCTTCACTTGACCGGGCATTCCCAACGTGGTAGTATCCCCAAAGACAGGGAAAGCGTTTGCTTCGGCGTAACTGCTCAGCGGTCTTGCGTCCACGCTAGTCCTCCTCCCCCGCGACAGGAATCGGAGCGAACACCGCCAGTTTCTCCTCTTGGATGCACCAGTGGAAAGCACTGTAGATCATGTCGTGATAACGCTGGCAGAGGTCAGGCAGGTTTTCCAAAGACATGTTACCCTCCGCATAGTAGTCAAAGTCCAGCAGAAAGACCGGCTCTTCTCCACCTCTGAAACCACTCCTTAGCATCAGTCGCTCGTTCCCATCAGCGGCGAGTAAGAGTTGGTTAATCATTTCCAACGGCTCGTCCCAGCAGTCATCTTTCAATAGCACAGTGAGTTCAGGACGAAGGATCTCCCACAACTCTGTGATACTGCTCGCACCCGTGTTTTCGAAAGTCAAGTGGTTGATATAGCGCAGTCCGACGCGCACGGCGTACGGAAGATCGTATATCTCACCGGCAGTCTGGTTGACGAGCTGAAGAAGATCGAGAAAGTCTGCCCAGTGCGTGTAGGATGTCGTCGATAGTGCGTAGAAGTTCAGCGCCAGGGAAACCGTCGTATGTCCATCGAGCGATCTGAAGCGGAAGATACGCGGCTTAGGCTCTGCTGAAGGCGGTTCCGCTTCCAGAGGAGCCATACGAACAGTCATACCCTGCTCAATCGCCGACTGTGGGAACTGCCCTCTTATTCGTTCTTGGAAGGCGACGGGGTATTCGTTGGCGATTCGCAAGACAGGTGGAAAGCGAACCTGGCAAATAACTTCAGCCAACGGGGCACGCTCTAAACGAACGTCCTCTTGGTGTGGGAAGCATATCATTTGAACGACTCCATTCTGATGTGTGGGTGACCAGTGTGGTGTTATTATACCTCATCACTCGCCTGCAAGCAAAACCCGCAGCGGCCGTTGTAATCGGCCGCGAAGGCTGCCGCAGCATATACGTCATCCGGCGTAAGGTGCGGATGGTCGGCCAGAATCTCGTCAATCGTCATCTCTCCAGCCAGTTTGCGCAGAATGTGCTCCACGGTGATGCGCGTGCCTTTGATCACCGGTTTGCCGAACATAATCGCCGGGTTAACCTCAATGCGGTCGTGGGTCATCAGTCACCTCCCATATCTTTCAGGACGCAGATTCACGCAGGTTTTCGCAGATCGTATGCGGATAGAGCCAGAAAATCAGCGTTTATCAGCGTCAATCTGCGTCCCATTTCTTGTTCCCAGGGCTAACCCGGAGTTTTGTCAGTCAACCAGCTCCCGCCAGCAGAATGCGCAGCGCCTTTTGCGCCCGCAGTGCGTCCGATCCGGCGCTGCACTTAGAGAACCAGTAGTAGGCCTCCTCGTCGCCCATCGCCTGCACACCCTGGCCGATGGCCTCGATGCGGTCGTGGCGGGCCAGCGGCTTGACGGCGAGCAGGATCAGAGCCAACCGCAGACCGGTCAGTTCGTCCAGGTAGAAGGGCTTTTCGCTGCCGGCGGCGCGGGCCAGATCGGTGGCTTTGTAGCCATTTGTTCGCAGCGCGTGCAGCAGGTGATCGGCCACGGCACGCAGCGGGTCACCGCCCAGTTCGATGCCCCACATAGCACCAGGAGCAGGACGACTGAAGTCGTCACTACGAGCACTACTACGAGCACTGCTACGAACATTGTTGTTGTGTGGTAGCCACTGGTAGAGGGCCACGCGGTAGCCGCCGTTGGCCTCCGGGACGGTGTAGAGCACAAAGGGATGCTCTGGGTCGGGTTCCGGAGGCGGCGTCACGCGGTAGGGAATGCGTCGAGTGCTCTGGCGTGGCACGTTGGGCAAGATGCCATCTTGCCCTACAGCATCTACCTCAAAGAGGCGCATCCGCCCGCGGTAGGGGATGGGCGCATCGAAGCGCCGGGGGTTGGCCAGTCGCCAGGCGTAACACGGCGAGCCCGGGAAGGGAGTGTCGAGCAAGTGCTCCCCGCGCAGCGATTCGTAGATTGCCTCGTCCAGCGGCACGATCTCGGTCAGTTCCACCGTGCCGATGAGCGCGCCGTAGTCCAGCGCGTCGGGGTCGAAGCCCAGGAGGCGGCAGCGACCATCGCGCCGCTTGCTGCTGGCGTGGACGACCAACTGTCCCCGATGTTGCACCTGCCAGGTGCGAATGTCTACTGTCTTGTCGCCCCGGATGATCTGCTCGGCGCGCGGCTGATGGAAACTCAGGGCTTTCATAGTGGCTCGCCCTCCAGTTCAATCTTGTCCAGTCCCACCGTGGTCAGCACCTCGTGGATGGTGCGGAACTGGTCGCCTTGAACCTCCAGCCCGTCGGGGAAACCCGCTGTCAGTTTAGTGGTGGTCACAAACTTGACTGCTTCCTGCGCCAGCGCATCGGTCACCTGCTTGAGCCGCCGGTACAACTCCCAGTCCAGTGCTATCTTGTTGGAAAGGTATTGCCCCTCCCCAAACTCGGCGTTGTAGGTCTGCTCCACCAGAAACTCGCCCTTGCCCAGTTGGGGGATGACTAACCCCAACCTGCGCATATTCCGGGCGCCAGCCGGCCCGTCCCCGCGCAGGATGAGACGCAGTGTAGAGAGGTGTGTCACCTGCTGGTCGTGGCAGCGATCGAGCAACTGCTGAAAGGCCTGCTGGGGGACCCCCCCACCCCGCAGCGGCTCCCGGCGCGTGCGGAAGTTTATCTCATCCCCACAGGTACATTGACCGGCTGGATGACCGCAGACGGGACAGGTTGGCTCCAGGCCAGGCACCTCTTCACCCCCCGGCGTTGGTGACGGCTTCACCTTGCCCTTGATGGGCAAATCCAGGCGGGCAGCCTCCTCGGGCAGATAGAGATAGACCTCATCGTCTATCTGAATCGCCGGCGGAGGCGAGTCGGCGTCGTAGCCCAATTCCGCCGCCGCGTCGTAGTAGACCCACACGTGGCTCTTGACGCCGTTGAGGATCGTCTTCTTGAGCTGGTTGAGGTCCAACAGGAGCGGCAGTCCCAGCCGCCGGGCGAAGGCTTTGCGCAGTTCCTCAGTCGTCAGACTCACCTGGTTCGCATCCCAGGCCCTGGACTTGACGTAGGCCGCGGCCAGCGTGGGATCGTCACCAGTGAGCGTTTTCTGCTGTTGCCTGAGCGCCCGTAACATCACCGCCGACTGATCTTGCCTGACCTCTCCTTGATCCTGGGCCGGCAGTATCGCGTGAGCCAGGTTGCTGTCCCGCTGTGGCGCGTCGGCGCGAGGGAAATAGAGGTGGCGGTAGGCACAGGTGATGGACACGCGCACCTCCAACTCCGCCGCCTCGCCCATCTTCTTCAGTTTCTTGCGCTGCTCTGCGGTGAACTCACTCATCCGCTCCGCGTCGCTGGTGATGCGGGCGATGGCCAGATACCGCTGGGCTGTCTGCACCATCTCGTCCACCCGCTCATCGTCGGCCACCAGGAAGAGCACGGTGTTGCGAAAACGACGGTACCCCTCCAGCGTGCCAGCGTAGTCAGCGATCTTGCGCGCCAGTTCGGGTGGCGGGGGGGCGGGGGGCGGGCCGGGGGGGGGGGGGGTGTGGGGGCGCCCCCCCGTGGGGGGGCCCGCCGGGGGGGG
>JAUWOI010000135.1 GCA_030612185.1 Anaerolineae bacterium | reverse complement strand
GGGCGAGGTGGCCCAGGCAGCCCTGGACGTGCCCCAGGCGCAACTGGCTCAAGCACGGGCGGGAGCCCGCCCGGAGCAGATTCGGCAGGCAGAGGCAGCCCTGGCTCAAGCGGAGGCAGCCCACGACGGGACTTACCAGGCCTGGCAAGACATCATCGCCATCCGGGATAATCCCCAGGAATTGGACGCGCAGATCACCCTGGCGAGGGCACAAGTGGCTGCTGCTGAGGCCGGGCTGGCCCGGACGACCGCGCTGAAGGACGCGGCCGAGATCGCCGACGACGCCTTCCAGGAAGGAATGGAGGCCCTTGCGGAAGCAAAGGAGGAGTTAGAGAAGATTCCTGAGCCCTACCGCCCCACCCTGCCAGGGATGCAACTGGACTTTCACCTCATCCCCAACGCTTACTGGAAATCCTGGGTGGGTCTCAACATGGCCCAGGCCGGGATGGACGGAGCGCAAGCCGCGTTGAGCGATCTTTACGCCATACGGAACAATCCCCAGGAACTGAACGGTCAGGTGGACGCGGCCGAAACGCAATATCGGGTCGCTGAGGCCGCTGTCCAGATGGCCCAGGCCCAACTGGATGCGCTGCGAGCAGGGGCTACCGAGGAGGAAATCGCCGCCGTCGAGGCACAAGTAGAGCAGGCTCAGGCCGCGCTCGATGCGCTGATGGTGCTGCGCGACAAACTGACCATCGTCGCACCGATCGGCGGGTTGGTGCTGGAACGCAGCATCAACGAGGGAGAACTGGCCGCACCCGGAGCCACCCTGCTCACGCTGGGCGACCTGGACGATGTGACCTTGACCATCTACGTGCCGGAGAACAAGTTAGGACATGTATTTATTGACCAACAGGTGGAAGTCCGTGTGGATAGTTTCCCAGAACGTACTTTCACCGGCACCGTGGTCGCCATTGCCCACGAAGCGGAGTTTACCCCGCGCAATGTGCAGACGCAGGAGGAGCGCGTGAACATGGTCTTCGCCGTGGACGTCAGCATCCCCAACCCCGACCACGCGCTCAAGCCGGGTCTACCCGCCGACGCAACGATCATCACCGAGGAGCAGTGAAATGAACAAATCCCAAACCCCAAATCCCAAATCTCAAATCTCAAATCTGATGTTGGTCATTTGTCATTGGTCATTGGTCATTTTTCTGCTGACAGGGTGCGGGAACAACGTAGTCAATGGTCCCATCACCGCCTCCGGCTTCATCGAGGGGGAGAAAGTGGTGGTCGCGCCGGAGACGTCGGGGCGCATCGCCGAGATGCTGGTGGATCGCGGGGATGTGGTGCAAAAGGACGACGTACTGGTACGCATGGACGACGCGGTGCTCCAGAGCCAGCGGTTGGAGGCCGAGGCAGGGCTAGCAGCCGCCCGCGCTAATCTGGCCCGTGTGCTCGCTGGCCCACGCTCCGAGAAGATTGCCGCCACACGGGCTGCTCTGGCCCAGGCGGAGGCCCAACGGGACGGTGCAGCCCAGACCGTGGTAAACGCTCGGGACGCGATCAGCAATCCTCTCTCGCTTAACGCTGAGATTGACGTCGCCCGTACCCAGGTGCGCCTGGCCGAGCAGAACGTCGAGATGGCCAAGGCAGACCTGGCGGAGATGGAACTGAGGCACAACGTCTACGCCAAGCAAGGGGGGGACACGGAGCGCATCTGGGACTTGCAGTTGCAGGCAGCGCAGGCGGTACTGGCACAGGCGCAGGCCGAGTTGAAGGGCGCTCAGCAGTACTACTACGCTCAATTGGATATGCGCACCAACCCGCTCACGCTTGAAGCCCAACTCCACGGCACGGAGATGCAGTACGACCTGGCCGAGGCACAGGTGGCGGCTGCGCAAGCGGCGCTGGATGAACTGGAGGCCGGCCCGACCGAGGAGCAAATCGCGATGGCCGAGGCCCATGTGCGCCAGGCAGAGGCCGCCGTGCACCTGGTTGACGCTCAGATTGCCCAACTGACGCTGACCGCCCCGATGGACGGTATCGTCACCATCCGCAGCGGTCAGGCCGGAGAGACCGCCATAGCGGGAGCGCCCCTGCTCACCATCGCCAACCTGGACAAAGTGACGCTGGTCATCTACGTCCCCGAGAACCGCGTCGGGCAGATGCGGGTGGGCCAGGAGGTAGAGGTGCGGGTGGATTCCTTCCCGGAGCGCGTGTTCGTGGGGCACGTGGCGAACATTGCAGGCGAGGCGGAATTCACCCCGCGCAACGTGCAGACGCAGGAAGAGCGCGTCAACCTGGTCTTCGCCGTCAAGGTGCGCCTCCCCAACCCAGACCACGCCCTCAAGCCGGGCATGCCTGCCGACGCGACGATCCAGTCGTAGCAATAAGCCTCCCGGCAACAAGCCTCCCGCAGGTTGAGAACCTGCGGGAGGCTTCGCTACACTACGGCTACACCGCCCCCTACAACGGGTCCCAGGTGGAGGGCACTGGCCCCAGCGGCAACGGCGACGGTGTGTGGCGCTTCGTCGTCCCGCCGCAGGGGGAGAGCCACGAGGACGATACACTGTACTTCCTCATCATCGCCGAGGACAGTGATGCCACACCCGCCACCACGACCAATAACAACGGGGGCAACTACTTCCAGGTACAGATCGTGGCAGCGGAGAGCAAGATCTACCTGCCACTGGTCACGAGGAACCACCAGCGCTGAGGCGCACCTGATGAGGCTAAGTATTGAGAGGGGCCGGTTGAGAAAGACCGGCCCCTTTCTGCATCAAAGCCTTGGTGCAGTGGCTGGGCCAGGGGGAGCGTCTTGGCGGGCTGTTCCTCTTGCTTGCCGCACCGGCCTGAAGCGCCGGTGCTGGAGTGGCCTGTGCGACGCCCCAGCACCGCCTGTTCTGCGACGGTGCGGCCCTCTGCGGCACCGGCATCCCAAAACCAAAACACGCCCGTCGAGCGGGCCAGCGACTTGGCGCTATGCGCAGAGTGTGCTAAAATACCCTTAATTGGTATCTGAGAAGTGGAGTTCCGATGCGTTGTCCTCAATGCAGATCGCTCAATCCTGATACTGCATCCCATTGCACTACCTGCGGCGCTGCCCTCGCCAGCGGTGGTACCACGCCCCACGTAACAGGTGAAGCAGACATCCGGCATGAACTGACCGTAGTCCGAGAGGCCCTCCGCCGCCTGCGCCGCTACGTCTCCCCTGCCGTCGCTGAGGGTATTCTGCACGATCAAGAACGGCTGCGCGGTGAGCGCCGTGAGATAGCGGTCCTCTTTGCCGATGCGGTGAACTTCACCCACCTCTCAGCCTCGCTGGACGCGGAGTCGGTCTTCGGCCTGATCAACGACCTATTGAGCCGTCTGGTGGCGTGCGTTCACCGCTATGATGGTGTCGTGGACAAATTCACCGGGGATGGCCTGATGGCGGTCTTTGGCGCACCCATCGCCCACGAAAACGACTCTGAACTGGCCGTCCGTGCCGCGTTGGATATGCAAAGGGCCGCCGCCGGGTTTGAACCCATCGCCCGCGCCCAACTGGGCGCCCCCGTGCAAATCCGCATCGGCATCCACAGCGGGCCGGTGGTTGCAGGCATCATCGGCACCCAGGAGCAGGCGGCTTACACCGTCATCGGAGAGACGGTCAACCTGGCAGCGCGACTGGAGTCGTTAGCCCGACCCGGCCACACGCTGGTCAGTTCCCGCGTCTACCACCAGACGCGCGCGCTCTTCAACTTTCAGGCAATGGGCACGACCCAGGTCAAAGGGGTCACTCGGCCCGTGGCTGTGTACGAAACGATAGGGGACCGCTCCAAGCCGCTGCCGACGCGGGGCGTAGCAGGGGTCACAGCCATCCTCCTGGGACGCGATGCCGAACTGAAAAAGTTGCACACCTTGTCGTCTACCTTCTTCGACAACCGGCACGGTGGGCTAGTGATGATCCAGGGCGAGGCCGGCATGGGCAAGTCGCGGCTGATATCCGAGTGGCTCTCGATCATCACACCCGACCAGGTGGCAATCTGGCACGGACGCGGGCTGCCCTACGCCCAGGGTGTGGGCTACGGCATCTTTCGCTCGTTGCTACAAGATGTCCAGCGCACCCATCCGCCTGACGCCGCGTGGGACGCCCATGTATCACCCACCCTGCGCCCCTTCCTGCGGCAGGTATTGGGGCTGGCGCTTGCACCGGAGGAACAGACCCCCTTGCGCCACCTGGAACCGGAGCGCATCAAGCAGTTGACAGCCGTGGCACTGCGCGAGTGGCTGTTGGGCGAGGCCCGCCAGCAGCCAGTCATACTGATCCTGGATGACTTCCACTGGGCTGATGATCTCTCGCGGGACATGTTACAAGCGCTGGTCAATCTCGTCCACGAAGCCCCCATCCTCTTGTGCATCGTCACGCGACCTCAGCCGGAAACGCCCCTGGATCTTACAGTCCCCCCGGCGGAAGAGCCTCTGACCACACCCTTATCCCTCTCCCTGAAGTTGAAGCCTCTCTCGCCAGAGAATAGCCGGGCGCTATTGGAACACCTGGTCAACCCGAAAGATATGCCGGAGCCACTCGTCAACACCATCTTGACCCGTGCCGAGGGCAACCCCCTGTACATTGAAGAATTCGTGCGTGGGTTGATTGAGAAGGAGGTGCTGACGCTGGGGGATGGCCAGTGGCAGGTGGCCTCGGCCGTGGCGCTACAGACGCTGGAGATCCCCACCACTTTGCGCGGGCTGATGATGGCGCGCGTGGACCGTCTGCCAGAGGGCCTGCAACACGTACTCCGCGACGCTGCCGTCATCGGCTTGCAGTTCGTCGCCCCCCTGCTGGAAGAAGTCGAGCGCCGGCTCCACGGCACCACCAGCGTGCTGCCGCCGCTGGAACGGCTCACAGACCTGGGATTGCTGGTGGAACGACCCGAGGCTGGCGAGCAGGTCTATGCCTTCCGCCACATCCTCACCCAGGAGACGGTCTACAGCAGCCTGCTGCGCAGCCAACGCCCTGGGCTGCACCGCACCGTGGCCGAGTGTATCGAATACCTCTACGCCGACGATCCAAGCAACCAGGCCGAAGTACTGACCCTACACTACAGCCGCGCCCGCGTGCGCGACAAAGCCATGCGCTACGCTCTGCTGGCAGGCGACCGCGCCCACAAGCGCTTTGCCAACCGTGAGGCCATCGAATACTACAGCCAGGCGTTACAACTCTCGCAACACCTGGGCAACTACCTGGCCGAGCGCTGGCAAGCGGCCGTCGGCCTGGGCGATGTTGAACAACACATCGGCGAGTATGAGGAAGCCATCGCTTGCTACCAGGCCGCGCTGGAAGAGGGTAAGGAGGCTCTTCCAGAAGACCGCGCTTATGTTATGCTCAGGATAGGACAGGTGTGGGACAAGCGCGGCGACCTGGACAAAGCGGATGATTGGCTCCATCAAGGGCTGGAACAACTCAGCCACACCAGTACAGCGCTCCCTGAGTTGCGAGCACAGATTTACTCGGAGTTGAGTTGGCTCAGCCTGCGCCAGGGTGACCTGGTCGCAGCCCAAGAGTGGCTGAAGCAGGGTCTGGCCCTGGTCGGCGACAGCGAGCACTACAACGTGCTGTCGTCCATCCTCAACCGGTTGGGCGCTGTGCACTACAATCGCGGCGAGTGGGACGAGGCAGCGGAGTGCGTCGAACGTGCCCTGGGACTGCGCGAACGGCTGGGGGACCTCGTCGGCTACGCGCGTTCCCTGAATAACCTGGGTACCCTCAAGTATGCCAGCGGTGATTGGGACGGTGCTCAGGCCGACTACGGGCGTGCGGTCGAAGTGCACGAGCACATCGGCGAGGTCGAGGGGCTGGCCCTGGCCTGCACGAATCTAGGTGTGCTGTACACCGACCGTGGCGAGTGGGCCAAGGCAGAAGAGCACCTCCATCGTGCTTTCACTATTGCCCAACACATCGCACATCCCTCCCAGTTGGCCCTGGTCCACATGAGCCTGGGCCGGCTCTACCTGCTGCAAGCGCGCTGGACGGACTGCGCCCGGCATCTGGACGTTGCCATCTCCTTGTATGCAGGGGCCGGCGACTACGCGATGCAGAACCTGAGCGACGCCTACGAACTGCAAGGCAGACTGCACCTGGAACAAGGCCAACCTGACGCCGCACTGCAGTGGGCTGAACGCTGCTATGCCCTGCTGCAGGAGGTGACCGGCGCAGACGAGGGCGAATCGGTCGAACGGGGGCGGTACGAGCGGCTTATGGGGCGTATCGCCCAGGCACATGGCGACCTGGACGCCGCCCGCCGCCACATGGAGCACAGCACCGCCATATTTCACGCTACCGGCTCACAGATAGAAACCGGGCGGACGGCCTATTGGAACGGCTTGCTATCGCTAGAGTTAGACCAGCCGGAAAAGGCCCGCGAAGAGCTGCTCGCGGCCCAGCAAGTATTCAAGCGATTGGGATCTGCTGCCGACCTGCAGCGCGTCGAACAGCAGTTGGCACGGATCGAAGCCTCGACCGAACTGTCCCTCTGACCGTCTTGTTATCGCGCTGTAACAAACGCCAACTTGCGCGTCGAGTACTACACAACAAAATAGCGGGGGACCGGTGATAATACGGTCCCCCGCTCAGTATCACATAGGTCTCGAGTTCAGTCGTCGTTCACCCAACTGTTGATCCCCACAGCCGCCGCATCTGAGGGCACATTCTCCAGATTGGCGAATGCCGCCGCCCAGTCCGGGTCGCCGACGTTGCCGGCCCAGCCGGTGTAGCCACCAGCCCACCCGGTGTAGCCACCAGCCCAACCGGTGTAGCCACCAGCCCAACTGTTATAGCCCTCGGTCCAGCTTTCGTAGCCGCTGACCCAGTCGTTGAAGTCGCCAGACCAGTTGGTCGTGCCGCCGGCCCAGCCGGTGTAGCCACCAGCCCAATCGTGGTAATCGCCCGTCCACCTGTTGTAGCCACCAGCCCAGTCATCATCGCCGTCACCAAAGAACCGGAACTCCTCGGCCTCAGGATCATAGACAGCCCAGCCCTGATAGTGATCCTCGGGGTTCTCGCCAGCCAGGTCAGCCGCTATATCCATGCCCGCGTTCGCCGCGCCCTCAATGTCGGTGAAGACGGCGTCGGGTGCCCAGATGCGGCCCGCCCCCTGCTCCCAGATACTGTAGGCCGCCTCCCCGCTGTATTCGCTGAACTGCGGACGTGCAGTTGCCGTCATCCGGTACTTCACTTCGTCGGGTGTCAGATCAAGGTCCTCGCTGAGCATCAGGGCCGCGATGCCAGAGACCACGGACGTTGACATAGAGGTGCCCGTCATGCGGAAGTAGCGACTATCAACCCGGTTCTCGGGATATTGCTTGTTCAGATAAGTGTTCCGCCGCATCAGCGAGATGACGTGCGCCCCCGGCGCGATCACGTCCGGCTTCACGAAGGCGTCCAGCGTGGGGCCAGTGGCGGAGAAGGGCGGGATGTAATCGTCGCCGAAGTCCTCGGGAGTGTAGTTATCGGTGAATGCGCCCACCGTGATGACATAGGGAGTGTTGCCTGGCACACCGATACTCAGCGGGTCGGGACCATCGTTGCCCGCGCAGGCGACCACCACGATGCCGGACTGCCAGGCTGCCATCGTCGCCAGGTTGAACGGGTCGGCCCAGTAGGGCGCGTACACCGTTCCATACATCGAGATGTTGAGCACACGGATGTTGTACGTGTCTTTGTTGTCAACAACCCACTGAATACCCTCGATCACGTCGGCGTAGGTGCCCACACCTGTCTCGTCGAGCACGCGCACAGCCACCAGGTTGGCCGCGGGCGCGACGCCCCGGTACTCACCATCCCGTCGCTCGTAGGCACTGTTGCCCGCGATGCCCGCGACGTGGGTGCCGTGGCCATTGGGATCCCTGGGCGACCGGAGCAAGCGTCGCGACTTGTACAACCGCCCAGATAGCGCATCGTAGTAAGCCAGGATGCGGTTGCCCCGGCCATTGGGCGGCCGGCGCAGGTTGGTGAAGGTGGGGTCAATCCCGGTGTCGAGGAAAGCCACGGTGACACCTGCTCCCAGGTTGCCGGTGTCCCACACTTCTTCAGCCCCGACGGCCTTGGTGAACTCCACATCAACCCGCTCGCGTCCGCCTGACGCCTGCACCGGACGGTCCAACGTCACACGGACCACACCGGGTGTCTCAGCCAGGAGAGCCAGGCACGCTTGGGGTACTTCGGCCACCACCGCGCTGATGATGCTGAGATCAGCCGTGACGAGGCCACCGTTGGCGCGCACGGCCGTTGCCGCGTCACCAACGCTGGTACCCTGCACGATGACACGCACCGAAGACGCCGCCGCAGGTGTCGCACTTACCAGCGTCACCGCCAACAGTACGCACAGGGCCAGAAGAGCAACTACTCTACGGACTTTGGCCTGGTTCTTCATATCCATACCTCCTTATCTTCTATTGATTTTCTAACCGCTTTCTGAGATTTTCTCTATCAAAACATTGTCGCTTTGGTTATTCTGACTATCTCCTAACTAAATCACCTCGATATTCCAACTCATTTCTAAAGTACTTGACACTATAATACCATCACTTGATAGATTCGCGCAATAGTATAATGGTACTACTACTCCTGATTGCCCAACGCGAGGGTTGTCACCAAGTGGGATGTGGTGGGGGTGTGGCACGTCCTGGACTAGCCTGGGGTCTTCCCGCTGACAGAAGTGCTTCGCAGCGGCGGCGAAAGCCAGATGTTGCAGAGAAGTTTAGTGAAATCGCGCCAGCAACCGGTGGCGCAACGCCGTGTCTTGCCCGATCGCTTCCACCAAGTGCGGCCACCGGGCGGCGAACTCGAAGTAGCGTGGTGCGGACTCCAGGGCATGGTCTCGGGCCTGGGCAACGATGGTCTCCGGTGAGCCGAAGCGCGCAACTGGTTCCGGCGTGGCCTCGGCCTGCAACGCCGCCAGTGCTTGCTCCTCGACGTCGTCGCGCAAGAAGCGGCCCGGGTACGGGTCGAACTGCGCCGGGTCTGCACCGGCCAGCCGCAGTTTCTCCCGCTCGTAGACAAAGCGCAACACGTCCTGGTGCAGTTTGCTCCAGGTATAGGCGCTGTGCGCACCATCCGGCGCATCTGGCGGCATGTGGGTGATCACCAGTTGCTTATCGAACCAGAACTTGAACCCCATCAGGCGAGCGTTGATCAGGTAGTCAATGTCCTCGCCGCGAGTGATGCCCGGGTCGAACCCCACGTGAGTGAACAGATCACGGTGGAAGACCATGTTCCCACCGAACGCCACCGGCGTTGGAACCAGCCGGCCCGGCGCGGCCTGCAACACCCGCGTACCATCGTTCATGATGGTGCTCTTGTCCAGGAAGATATTACCCGTGCGCGGGCTCTCCGGCTGCATCACATCGCCGCCGGCGTCGAGGTAGAAGCCGGCCAGGCCCAGCACCCGCTCGCCTCCGTGCTCACGCCCCACAAAGTGGGGCGCGGTCTGCAAATAGTCAGGCGCCACGATCTCGTCGTCGTCCAG
>JAUWOI010000573.1 GCA_030612185.1 Anaerolineae bacterium | reverse complement strand
TCACGGGCAGGAACCCTTCAACGCCGCCTATTCCTGGGGCGTGCAGGATGGGACAGGCGGCCTGGCCCTGGCCCGCCAGGCCGTATCCGCCACCCTCGGCATCCCGGTGCAGTACGCCGTCTCTCTCGACTTTGACGCCTTCGTCACGCTGATTGACGCCATCGGCGGTGTGGATGTGGATGTGCCTTACGACATCTCCGACCCGACCTACCCCGACAGCGGCATTGGTTACGATCCGTTCTACCTGCCCGCCGGTCAGCATCACCTGGACGGTGCCACGACTCTCAAGTACGCCCGCACCCGCGCCACCCCCGGCGGCGACTTCGACCGCACCGCCCGCCAGCGGCAACTGGTGCTGGTCGTGCACGACCGGGTCACGCAGTTCGACCTGCTGCCGGGCCTGATCGCGCAATCCCCGCAACTCTGGTCCGCCCTTCAGACTGCTTTCGAGACTGATCTGACGCTGGGGGAGATCGTGGACCTGGCTGTCATCACCAGCCGCATTCCTGCCGACCAGATAACGACGTCTGCCATTGACGAGACCTGTACCCAGCCCTGGGTCACGCCCGGCGGTGCTTCAGTCCTGGTTCCCATCCCAGATGCGATTAACGCTTTGGTCACCGACCTCTTCTCCCCTCCACCCGCCACCACAGCAGCCCATTGACCCCCATTGTTCATTTGTTTCGAAATCCCCTTACATATTACATTTGGCTTCCATGCCTAGTAGTGATATAATCTGTATCCGGTGATTCGAGTGATAACAAGGAGAGTCAGAGTGCTGGACGAAGATCAGGTTCGCCAAATGGTACGCCGTGTAGTCTACCGCACGTTGGGATTGCCACAACACTCCCAGCCGGTAGCCGCCCGGCCCCTGGTGACGGAGGCGGACGTGCAGGCTGTTCCGGTTGGCGGGTGTCTTTCCGTGCCCATGGGGGCACTCATCACTCCCCTGGCCCAGCAGGTGGCTATGGAACGGCACGTGACCCTCTCCCATACTCCCACACCCCCACACCCACACCCCCACACCCTCACGCTCTCCCACCCTCCAGACCAGAAGACCATCGCCATCGGAACCGATCACGGCGGGTACGAGTTGAAGGAGATGCTGAAGGACTACCTGACCGAACTGGGCTACGGCGTCGTGGACTGCGGAACTGACAGCACCAACTCAGTGGATTACCCGGACTTCGCCTTTGCGGTGGCGCAGTTGGTGGCCCAGGGTCGTGCCTGGCGCGGCATAGTCGTGGACGGCGCGGGCATCGGCTCGTGCATGGCAGCCAACAAGGTGCCGGGCGTGCGCGCTGGCTTATGCTACGACCAGGCCACCGCCGCCAATAGCCGCGAGCACAACAACGCCAACGTGCTGACGCTGGGTGCTGGGCTGATCGGCCCCAACCTGGCCCGGCAGATAGTCGAAACCTGGCTTGAGACCCCCTGCGGCGGCGGGCGCCACGCCCGGCGGGTGGACAAGATTATGGAGATCGAACGGCGTTTCTTGAAGGATGTCGTAGATTCATAAATTCGCGATTCGTAAATTCGTGATTCGTAGACTCGTATGAGCGATGAGAAATCTTGACGAAGCAACCCTAGAACGTATCATTGAACAAATCACCCGCCAGGTGTTGATCCTGTTGCAAGAGGAGCAGGAGACGGCTGAAGCGGGGGTGGACGGCACTGTTGCCCCCCCCATCTCGGCCCACAACTACGTGGACCGGGTACAACCAGTGGTCAAGGCTGGCGCTGATCGTATCGCCAGTACGCTGGGTATCGCGCCCACTAATGGCCATCTGGCCCACATGATTGATCATACGCTGCTCAAGCCCGATGCGACACAGGACCAAGTCGCGCAACTGTGCTACGAGGCGCGTAAATACGGCTTCGCTTCGGTGTGCGTCAATCCGGCCAACGCGAGGCTGTGCGCGCAACTTCTGAAGGACAGCGACATTCCCGTCTGCGTCGTCGTCGGCTTTCCTCTGGGTGCCACGTCCACCGAGGTCAAAGTCTTCGAGGCTCAGCAGGCCATTCGCGACGGTGCCACTGAAGTAGACATGGTGATTAATGTCGGTGCGCTCAAGTCTAAGGATTATGAGTTGGTGGAGCGCGACGTGGCCTCCATAGCACGGGCCTGTCACGCCGGTAATGCGATCCTCAAGGTGATCATCGAGGCGGCGCTGCTGACCGACGAGGAGAAAGTCGTGGCCTGCCAACTGGCCAAGGTGGCCGGCGCCGACTTTGTTAAGACTTCCACAGGCTTTGGGCCGGGCGGCGCCACCCTGGAGGATGTCGCCCTGATGCGGCGCGTGGTCGGCCCCACGATGGGAGTCAAGGCGGCGGGGGGCATCCACACCTACGAGGAAGCGCAACAGATGATCGCAGCGGGCGCCAGCCGGATTGGGGCCAGTGCCAGCGTGAAGATTATGCAAGAAGCCGAGAACTGAGAAACCAGGTTTTTTCCTGAAAACCTGGTTTCTTTCTCACAAAGGAGAACGCGCATGTCAGTTGACTTACGTACTTACGTCT
>JAUWOI010000460.1 GCA_030612185.1 Anaerolineae bacterium | reverse complement strand
GCCTTATTAACTTTAAGTGCTCGTCCTTTAATCTCTGTGTCGTTCAAATCGTTGATTGCCGACTGAGCGGCGGCATCATCGGGCATCTCTACGAATCCAAATCCTTTTGATCTGTTAGTGTATTTGTCTTTAATGATCTTTACGGATTCGACCTCCCCGAAAGTCTCGAAAGCCTGTTTTAAATCTTCTTCGGTTACTTCATACGATAAATTGCCTATATAGATATTCATTCGGATCTCCTTCTGATTACAGAAAATTTTGCAGGTTAACTTAAATGATTCGATCTCGTAACCATAATGCTAAGGCTTTACAGTGCTGACGTGTTCCTGACTTTCGATCCGGATTTCTTGGAGGTGGTAGACGTCGACCCGACCACGCCTGACGTGGTGGAGATTGAGCCCGGGACCTTTTTCAACCAGGGTATAGTAGAGTGGAATGAGGTTTCTCAGGATGATGGGGTGATTTACTTCGCCATTTATCAAGATGAGTCCGGGCAACCGGTCACCGGCAGCGGGGTGCTGGCTACGATCACCTTCCGGGCGGGGGAAGATGTCGGGACTTCAAACATAAATTTTGACGACGTTTTCTTGGGTGACTACGACTATGATCCCATTGATGCTGACATCCACATCCAGAACGGGAGTGTCACTGTTTCCACGCCCACACCCATACCCGCACCCACATCTACCTCCACACCTGGCCCCACACCGACGCCTACCCATACACCCACTCCTGGTCCCAGCCCCACACCCACATCTCCCACCTCGCCACTGCCCACCCCTCCCCCTTTCACCTCGCCGACGCCCACCGTTTTCTCTTCTACCTCGCCGTTACCCACTCCTACTTCGCCGCTACCCACTCCTACCTCCACCTCCTCTCTACCCCTCGCCGCACCGGTTGTGGCGCTTCAGCAGGGGGCGGCGACCTGGCTTACCTGGGACGTCACCGCGCTGATGCGGGCCTGGCAGGCGGGGGAGGCGACCAACCACGGGCTCGCCCTGGCCCCCGCGCCCGACCCTGACGCCGACCCGGAGACGACGGGCGACTTGCTCGTGGCGCACTGGCTCCCCGCCGATGATCCCAGCACGAGGCCCTACCTCATCGTCGAGTTTGAGGTGCATCCGGTCACGCCCACTCCGACGCCTGTACCGATCCTCCCGCCGGCCGGTGGTACTGTTGGCTGGTGGAGGGTTGGTCTGCTGCTCGTCGGGGTGGTGCTCTTTGTGCTGGGCCTGGCGGTGCGGAGGAGGTGAGTGTTATGGAAGAGCGTTTGCAGAAGATCCTGGCGCGCGCGGGTTTCGGTTCTCGCCGCGCCTGCGAGGAACTGATCCGCCAGGGCAGAGTGGCGGTCAACGGACAGGTGGCCCAGTTGGGTCAGAAGGCCGATCCAGACCGCGATCGTATCACCCTGGACGGCAAGCCGGTACAGGTGAATCATCGCCGTACCTACGTCATGCTCCACAAACCTCGTGGCGTTCTCTCCGACGAGGGGGACGGCTCGGGTCGCCTCTCCACAGTGCGCGACCTGGTGTCGCTGCCGGGTCGCCTCTTCCCAGTGGGCCGGCTGGACTTGCGGAGCGAGGGGCTGATGCTCCTCACCGACGACGGCGATTTGACCTACCGGCTCACACATCCCAGCTTCGGCCACAAGAAAGAGTACCGTGTTTTAGTCGAGGGTGAGCCGGACGAGGCGACGCTGGAAAGGTGGCGGCGCGGCGTGTTCCTGGATGGACAGCGCACGGCGCCGGCCGGGGTGACCATCGCCAGGCTGGAGAAAGGCGCTGCCTGGCTGCGGGTGACCCTGCGCGAAGGGCGCAAACGGCAGATTCGACGCGTGGCGGCGATGCTGGGCCATCCGGCTCAACGAGTCATCCGTGTGCGCATCGGCCCGCTGCGCCTGGGAGATCTGAAACCGGGGCAGTGGCGCAGGCTCACCGGCGCAGAGGTGAGCGCCCTGCTGTCGGCAGCGCAGAAACCAAAGACGAGGGGCAAAAGGGGCAGGAGACGGGGTTGAGGCCATCTACGATTGCCATTGATGGCCCAGCCGCCTCGGGCAAGAGCACCGTCGCTGAGTTGCTCGCCCACCGGCTGGACTACCTCTACTTCGACACCGGCGTGATGTATCGGGCTGTGACCTGGGCTGCGCTCTTGCGTGGTATCCTCATTGAGGACGAACCGGCGGTGACACTGTTGGCGGGGCAACTTCGCATTGACGTTACCCCCCCGACGGCGGACGACGGCCGCCAATACACCGTCATCGCCGACGGGGTGGATGTCACCTGGGCCATCCGCACGCCGGAGGTGGATGCCAACGTCTCGCCCGTCTCGGCCTATCCTGGCGTGCGGCGGGCGCTCGTCGCGCAGCAGCGGCGGGTGGCGGCGGGAGGGCGGGTCGTGATGGTGGGACGAGACATCGGCACTGTCGTCCTGCCCGACGCTGACCTCAAACTCTACTTGGAGGCGCGGGTCGAAGAGCGGGCGCGACGCCGCTGGCGGGAGGTGCGGGCGCGAGGGGAGGAGGCTGACTATGAGGGGGTGCTGGCCTCGATGCGCCGCCGCGATAAGATTGATAGCAACCGGGAAGTCGCACCGCTGTGCGTGGCCGAGGACGCCGTCGTTGTGGGCACGACCGATCTGAGCGTTGAGGAGGTGTTGGCGGAGGTGGAGCGGCTGGTGGAGGGTGGAGAGTAGAGGATGGAGAGTAGAGGGTGGAGAGTAGAGAGTAGAGAGTGGAGATGGGAGGTGTGATTTCCGCGGTTGATCTGGATAGCCTGGCTGGGCGAGTCGGTCTACAGCCAGGGGATGAATTGGTCTCCATCAACGGCCACTACCTGCGGGATGTCATTGACGTGCGGTTCTACTCTGCCGAGGAGCGCCTGGTGCTACGGGTGCGACGGAACGGAGAGGAGTTCACCGTCGAGACCGGGCGACGGTACGACGAACCGCTGGGGCTGGAGTTCGCCCATCCCACCTTCGACGGTATCCGCCGCTGCAACAACCGCTGCGATTTTTGCTTCGTCGCCCAGATGGGGCCTGGGCTGCGGCGCTCTCTGTACGTCAAAGACGATGACTACCGCTACTCCTTCCTCTTCGGCAACTACCTCACGCTGACCAACCTGGACGAGGGCGACTGGGACCGCATTGGCGAGCAGCACATCAGCCCGCTCTACGTCTCGGTACATGCCACCGATCCCGACCTGCGCCGTCGTCTCCTGTGTAACCCCGCCGCCCCCGACGTGATGATCCAACTCCGCCGCCTGGCCGGCCTGGGGGTCGAGGTGCATACGCAAATCGTGGTAATGCCTGGCTTCAACGACGGCCCGCGCCTGGACCGCTCCATCGGCGATCTGGCCGGCCTGTATCCGGCAGTGCGCTCGGTCAGCCTCGTGCCGGTGGGACTGACGAGGTATCACCGGGGCGGCTGTCATCTGCACACAGACGCCGAGATGCAGGTCGTCCTCGAGCAGGCGACCGGCTGGCAGGCGCGGCTGCAGGAGCGACTGGGGGTTTACTTCGCCTACCTCTCCGACGAGTGGTACCTCCGCCTGGGGGAAGAGGTCCCCCTGACGGCGGCCTACGATGGGCTGAACCTGACGGAGAACGGCGTTGGGCTAGTGAGGCACTTCCTCGACGCTATGGAACGCAAATCCGAATCCCGAATCCCGAATCCCGAATCCCGAACCCTGGTGACCGGCACGCTATTCGCCCCGGTACTACGCTCTCTCGTCGCTGGCCTTCCCGCTGACGTCGTGCTGGTGGTCAATCGGTTCTTCGGCGAGACGGTGACGGGGGCGGGACTGTTGACCGGGCGGGACGTGGTGGCGCAGTTGCGGGAGCGGGACCTGGGCGATGTGGTGGCGCTCCCGCCGGCGATGTTCGGCGGGCCGGATGGGCAATCGTTGGACGAGATGTGGCC
>JAUWOI010000400.1 GCA_030612185.1 Anaerolineae bacterium | reverse complement strand
AAGCGGTCGTAGTCTGCACTGAAATCCTCGTACATCAGACCACCAACAGCCCCATGTCACTGGCGAACAGTCCTACCCGGTCGCTGTCCCGCGCTGGCACGTCCAACCCCTGGTCCCGGTTCGGCGCGCCGCCACGGACCTGCTGGTAGTCCAGCCAGGGGGCCATTGAGTTGCGGGTAGAAAGAAGTGCTCCATTCAGGAAGATGTGGTAGATCTCGGCGGACGGGATGCCCAGCCGCTCCAGGAGCGTTTCTACCGTTTCCTCGGGTTGGGGCTCCAGGTGCACCACGCTCTCCCGGTCGGGCCGGGGGTCGGGCGCGTAGCGGCGCAGGCTACCGTACAGATGAATCTCTACCATCGGCAGTCCCCCTTATCCGTGAATGAGCGTGGGCAGGCAGCGGGTGCAGACCCACAGACTCTGCCCACGGTGGCGGATGGGCACGAGGGGGACCTGGTCCTCACCAGCGGCGCAGCGGAAACATTGCTGAGTGATGTAGACCTGGCCCCGTTCGTGCATCAGTGCCTCGGCCTTTGCCTCGTCGAAGGCGGGGGCCTCCCGCGCCTCGATGCTCAGTGCGCCGGTGGGGCAGACCGGAAGACAGAACCCTGCCCCGTCACACAGCGCCTCGTCCGTCACCCGCGCCTTGCCGTCCACCAGGACGATAGCACCCTCAGCGCACGGCGTCACGCAATCGCCGCAGCCGTTGCACAATTCCTCGTCAATTTTCACAATCTGTCGTATTGCCATACGCTTACACTGCCTCTACACTCTTGATCTCGGGGATTTGTTCGCGCAGAGCGCGCTCAATCCCCATTTTCAGCGTCATCGTGGACATCGGGCAACCCCTGCAAGCCCCGGTGAGTCGCACTGAGACGACGCCTTTGTCGTCCACGTTGACTAACTCCACGTCCCCGCCATCCGCCTGGAGGCTCGGTCTGATGGCTCCCAGGCTCTTTTCTACTTTCTCCTGTAAACTGTCATGTTCCGTGCTCATTTTTACTTCTCCTTTCTCAATCCGCTGCAGTATCCGCTTCCCAGACGATCTCGTAAGCACAGGTGATCGCGCCCTGGGGGCATAAGGCCTCACACCGGGCACAGTAGGTGCAATCAGACGGACGGACGACAACCGGTGCTTCTGTCCTCATCTCCACGGCATGCGTGGGGCAGCGTTCGACACACAGGCCACAGCGGTTGCATCGTTGCAGGTTGATCTCAGGTAGTGCCCAGTTCTCCATAAGCAAAACGATCGCCTTTCTGCTATGATAATAGCAGAAAGGCGGGCGTTTGTCTACGACAAAAGTCGCATTATGCTTCGACTAGCACAGGCAGCGCAAAAGCGAACGTGCTTTCCTCTTCCTCCACCCTCTCGGCCCACAAGTGCCCGCCGTGTGCCTCGACCAGGCTGCGGGTGATGGTCAGGCGCAGCGGAGGGCCGGTACCCGCGCCACGTCCGTGCCCGCGCCGGAGCAGCGATGCGACGCCGTCCCAACTGCCGTGGACCGCGTAGTAGCCGGCCAGGTTTGAGGCAGTTTCTTCCCGGCGGCTTTCGTTGTCAAGGTCACTCTGTTTAATCAAGGGATTCATCGGGGGCCAAGAAGTGAGCGAAGCCGCGCTCGTCAACCTTCTTACTGCCCCCGGCGTCCGCTGACTGCCAGGATCTTAACTGTGCGTTTCATCAGTCATTCTCCTCGTGCTCTCCTGGCTCTAGCCCCAGGATGATGTTCGCCACGTCCGAGGGAGCATAGATGCTGCTGTCAGAGAGGGTACGGACGCGGGTGGTGGGGCTGGCCTCCAGGCCGTAGGCCGCCAGGTGAGACAGCCCATCCGCCACCGGGATATCGTGCTGGGCGCACAGTTCCTCCACGGTGAACTTGCCCCATTCCCCTGTCGGTCCTCCGGCCTCGTGCTCCTCTGCGGTCGTGTCAGGGGGAATCGTTTCTTCCTCCGCCGGTTCCACTGTCTCGTGCTCCTCCGTGATCGTGCTGGGAAGAACCGTTTGCTGTTCCCACGACTCTTTGATATTCTCGCCCCAGTCCATCACCGTGCTAAAGGGAGGGATGTGATAGGCCGAGCCTATCCAGACGACGACCGTGAGGAGCAGGGCCACGACAAACTCGGGCTTGAGCCGGTATACGTGACGGGCGCGGTCCCGCAGATAGTTGCGCAACGCTTTCCAGTTCAGGATCAGGTGGAACACAGCAAAGAGCGTGCCGGCGTATCCGATCAGGGAGTGAATCGCCTCCCACTGCCCTTTGTCGAATCCCAAGAGCCGCCAGCCCGTGGAGTGGGCAAAACGTCCCGGTGGGGAGACAAAGAGCGCCACCCCGGAAACAAGCAGGGCGATGGCGGCGAACAGCAGGTAGAACGACACCAGGCTGCGCCAGTTCCAGGAACGACGGTTTTCTTTTTTCTGGGTTGTTTCGGTTTTCATTTATCTCAATACCTCCTGTGTTTGATTTGTCCGCAGTATACCCGGCCTGTGTGAAGATTGGATGAAGGAACAATGCGGAAAGCGTGTAGAACACGCTGTCATCAAAACACAATCAGCCCGGAGATTAAATCTCCGGGCTGAGGTCAGTGGGCTTGCTACAACTACCCTTCGACAATCTCAGGGCGACGCACTTGGTTCTTTAGCCGTCCCTGACCCGACCACAGCGGGCGACCGGTCTCGTCCCGCAGGGCGATCGTTTCGCCGGTGGTGAGGTTCGCGACGGTTCCGGCCTTGAACTCGCCATCCTCGTGGAAACCGACCACTGTTATCTCATCTCCGACCTCCAGGGCAGAGTTCTCCCAGTATGCGGACTGCCCCATACCGACCAGCACCTGCCCCTCGGCGGTCTGGATGGTGATCTCGCCGTCTACGATAACCACTTCCCCGGTCAGGGTTTCCCACTCGACGTTTCTCACCGTCTCGTTCCGGCCCTGGCCCGCGCTTGAGTTCCGCCCGCTTCCATCAGAAGCGCCCGCGCCGCCGAAAGCGCCGCCACCGGATGCTCCCCGGCCCTGCGCCGCCTCGCTGCGTCCGTAGGCGTTCTGATCGAACACCTCTGGCTCGCTGCCGTCCAACTCGACCGCCGCCCCGCGACCTTGCCCCCGACCACCGGGGGAACCTTGCTCGGCCTGGACTTGTGTGGGATTCAGCAAGATGTACCCCATCCCCGCCAGTAACGCTACAGCCAACACTCCAACTAAACCGTAATTCGACACTTTCTTCGTCATTTTTTGTACCTCCTATGTGTTTGATTTTGACGAAATCTCAGATTGGTAGAAACCGGGTTCTTTCCGAAAAACCTGGTTTCTCGAATCAACGACTCACGCTACCACTTTGCATACTTGCTCCTGGGCCCGATGTGGCCGGAAAGGCATCATCTTTTTGGTCTTGTTCATCTCACCATCTCCTTTCGTTTGATTTGCCCACAGTATACCCGGCCTGTGTGAGGGTTGGATGAAGGAATGATGCGGAAAGTGTGTAGGATTAGGTAGATGGTCTCTCTACAGGGAGACTGCCCCCGTATGGTTTTGGGTATTTTCCCGTCTTAGTATAATGGAATGGGGTGGGCTACCAAATGGATAGCTGAGAGATTCCGGTAAGGGGAGCCATCCAGTTGACAGTTGAGCGTCAGAGAAAATTCAAAAGGAGACAAAAAAATGCGAAAGAGACTGGTTATTTTGACAATGGTTACGCTGGTTACGCTGGTCGCCGTTACGCCGGTGCTGGCCGGACACGGTGGGCCTGGTGGAAACGGCGGCGGCGGCGGGCGGCCACTTTTCGCTCTCGTGGGCACCATCACCGTTATCGGAGACAACACGATCACCGTCCAGGTAGTGGACGGCAACCGGTTCGTCGAGCCGTACATCCCGGGGGAACTGACGGTGCAGTTGACCGGCAGCACTAACTATTTTGAGTGGGACCCAGACGGTCGCTTGCCCATCGACCTTGAGGACGTAGCGTTGGGTGATACGACCAGCATCCACGGCACGGTGGCTGATGACGTCTTCACCGCCGACCGGGTAACGGTGGGCGTACTTTGCGTCACCCCATAGTCACATCCTGAGTCATGTGACTTGGCGTTCGCTTATTCCTTCTGCGAAAAGCGAATTTGTAGCAAACTTTTGCCGCTGTGGCAAAAGTGGACATTGACACAGAACGAGTAGATAGCGTATCTTATGCAGGTGGCTCTTCTTACCGGAATCTCTCAGCCTGGATGCTACTGCCGGTTTGGATTCTGCCGGCAAATGTGCGGACGAGTTACTCTAAACGTAAAGGAGATGAACAAATGAACAACAAACTACTGAAAGCAACAGTTTTGGCCCTGGTTCTAGTTGGATCGCTGCAGGGAATGGTTTGGGCTTCGGCTGGTAACCAGCCGGGTTATTCCCTGTATCCTGTCGGGATGGCCAGCGGGAAGATGGGCCTGACCACGACAGTCGCCGAGATCACCGAGGTCAAACTGAAAGTAGAATTGGCTCAAAAGCAGGCGGACGGTTGCGGCGACTGCGACCTCATCAGAGACCGTGACCGTGACGGCATCTGCGACGGCGACGTCTGTGACCCCATCAGAGACCGCGACCGTGACGGCATCTGCGACGGCGA
>JAUWOI010000240.1 GCA_030612185.1 Anaerolineae bacterium | reverse complement strand
GGCCACCTTGGTGATCGGCAGGGGGGGGGCGCGGGATGGAGGCGGAGGAGGAGGGGAGGGAACAGGCGTGGCGGTGGGTGTAGGCGTCGTGGGAGTCTCGGTGGGTGGAGGCGGGATAGGAGTTTCGGTAGGTGTAGGCGTCGTGGGAGTTTCGGTGGGTGGAGGCGGAGTGGACGTGTCGTTGACAGGAAGCACAGTAGGGGTGCCGGTGGGTGTAGGTGTGAAGGTGGGGGTGATACCCCGCCCTGAACCAGCCACAAGGACTGGCCGACCAGCCAGGAATGTCAGGGAAAGCACCGTGGCTATGATGAGATGGATAATACCCGCTGCTGCGAGTATCCTCGCTCTTGGCATCCTTGTCATCGTGATTCCCCCTTCTCGTAATTGCTCAGCCAGCCACAAATGAGACACGGACCAACACGAATCACACAGATGTACACATTCTCAGCACGACCGGCAGGTATATCTCGTGTGCCCACGGTGCCACGGTCAGGTTCAGATCCATCGCCGGGTCGCCGAAGAGGATGAACGTATCGAGCAAGTCCAGATGACTGCTTCCCAGGCCAGACTTGGCCGACTCTGTGGCCGGCCCGATCCTGGTGATGTCGTGCTCGAATACTGCGTCGAAGAATCCATGATTTAGGACCTTGTGTCCAATGGTTGATCCCAGCGAAGTGGGACCCCAGGTGGCGATCGCTCCTCCGCCCGCCAGACGCAGCAGGCTCTCGTCCAGTGTGTCGGTGGTCGGGTAGGAAAAGTTGCTGGTAAAGCAGGTCATTTCCAAGAACATTGGCAGCGCCCGACCGTTGTGCAGGCTCGCCACGTCGTCCAGGTGGAACAGCCGCTCGGCGGCCCATTGATGCCAGGAGCTGTGGCCTATAAAGTTGACTAGCAGTCCGCCGGAGTTAAGTTCCTGCATTATGGCGTCGTTGGCAGCGATGGCATCATCGTATAGGTGGGACTGGCCACAGTCGGAGGTGCAGTAGTAGATACACTGGCCGGTGTAGGTGATGGGCAAGGTGGCGTAAACGTCGTCGGAATCCTGGTGAAACGGCCCTCCTGTTTCTGGGTCGTCGGCGACGAACAGCACGTGCTCGTTCCAGGACTGCTGCAGCGGATTCTGCTCGTAGGACAGAACCTTCTCCACGACGGTCGTGGCCTCCGCGACGGTGTTGACCGGCAACCGGCCGATGAAGACGTCGGCCAGTTGGTCGGAGCCGTCCACTGTGACGAAGCGGTTGTCGCTGGCCGTCTCTCCCCACCAGGGGTCCACCATCACCAGGTAGGGCGGGACGAAGGTCGGGCGGTGATCGGGGCTCTGGTAGTGGTTCAGCGGGTCATAAGTGCCGTCGCCGACCAGGAGCACGTAACTGAGCGTGGGGGCCGTCCAATTGTGGTAGGCGTGGGCGATGTATTGTCTGATCGCCTCGGGGTCCACGCGACCGTCGCCGTAGACATCGTAAACCGATTCGACGGTGACGCTGAAGACACGCAGGCCGTCGCTGGTGGCACGGTGGGCAGCCAACGGAGCCAGGGCGGAGGTGAAGTCGGAGTGGGCGATGATCAGGTAGTCGGCGCCGGCGGGCGGATCGGCCAGCGTGAGGGCCGGTATGATCTCATCCGGCGCGGTGATCTGGTCCTCAGTCAGCAGGTAATACGTCGCTGTGCCGGTGTCGGCGTCGCCGAAGGTAACGTCACCGGAGGACACGGCGAAGGATGTCACGACCTGGGGAGTGCTGGGGCTGGTCACGTCGTAGATGCGCACGCTGTCGGAAGTGAAGCCGGTGAGGGTATACTGGTTCTGTTCGGACTCTCCTTCGACGCGGATGGGGGCGCCGGAGACGCCGCCGACTCTGTAGCGCAGTTCGAGAGCGTCAAGCCAGGTCTCCTCAACGCCGGAGGAGGCGCCGTTGCCCGGCAGGTACAGGCGCACGGTGTTGCTCCCGGCCTGTAGCAGGTCGTCCGACGGGGAAAAGGTCACCGTGTGATAGATAGCACCATCCCACTCGGTGGTGCCCAGGGGAGTGCCGTTCAGCGAGACCTGGACACGGTGGTCAGAGTTGACGGCGCTGTCGCTGGTGGTGCCCTGCAGGTACACGCGCAGGGTCGCGTCCGAGTCCCCGCCAGTGGGTGTATGCAGGGTGATGCTGAAATCCTCGTCACGTTCGCCGGTGTCGGTAGCATAATCCCAGTAGAGCCGGTCCCAGTACCAATGGTCGTTGTCCCGATCGGAGGGATAATTCGAAAGGTAGTTCTGGCCGCCCTCATTCTGCTCAGCGACGGCGGTGGCCCAAGCGGTGGCTGTGGACAGGCCGGTCGGCTCACCGGCGCGCACCTCCATCTGCGTGCCGGCGACTACGGTGAGCCAGTAGACGTCGTAGTCGGCGCAGCGAGTGGGAACGGGGCGGGCGTAGAACAGGATACGCTCGCCGGTCTCGAATTCGGCGTCGCCGTCCCCCTCCCACTGGTAGGCCACCTCCTCGCCGCCGTGCTCCAGCCGGTAGGCGGTCGTGGCGACGGGGACGCCGGCCGCGACCAGCGTTTCGCGGGTCAGTTCGTAGACGCCCTCGTGGGGAATGATCAGTTTGTAGCGCGAACCAGAGACTTCCGAAGTCTCGGAGACTTCGGAAGTCTCTCTCGAACGGGCAAAACGGGTCACCTGCGCCGGGTTGACGACGGCATGTTGTAAGACAGGGATGAAGGGATCGTCACCGCTTCCCCCACCCCAGCCCTCCCCTATGGGGCGAGGGGGACTTTCCCCCTCGTGGAGGGGATTGAGGGGGGGAAAGCGCAATTCAACGCGCACGTGATGCGCCACCTCCAGGGCAGGCCCTTCGGCTCCGCTCAGGGCAGGCCCGGCGGGGTCGAAGCGCAGCGGGTAGAAGGTGAGCCGCACGAGACGATGACCACGCAACCAGCCGGCCTCCTCCAGCGTGACAATCTCCCTTCCCCCTGCGAGGGGGAAGGGCCGGGGATGGAGGTCTGTCTTGGTGTAGGCGCGCTCGTCCCGCGCCCAGGCCCACTCGACGCCAGCAGGGGAAGCGCCGACGGGCGCCGGCTCGGGGGCCGGGATTACCGGATGGGGCAGTGAGCGACGGGCGTCTTCCAGTACCTGCACCTGGAGTCTCACGTCGCCGGTGGGCGGCACGACCGCCAGCACGGAGGCGAACGGGAGTTGTGGCTGCCCAGGCGTGTCGGTTTGCACCCAGCCTGGCGCATCCAGGACAGTGTATGGTTGCCCGTCGTCTCCGGTCACCTGGCGCAGGGCGAAGGCGGGGGCGTGCCATTCCAGGCCCCCGCCCTCCTGGTCGGCCCGCCGCACGACTGGCTCTGGCGGTCTCGGTTCCTCGCCCGCAACTGGAAGGGGGCGCAGCCCAAGAAGACCGGCCAACAGAAGCAATACCAGGAGCAATCCTCGTAACATAAGGCGTAAGACAGTGTCACCGGGCATACTCCTCCCCCTCGCTATTCTCGATCTTTTCGAACGTCCTCTGTCATCCCTCGACGTCGCGCCAGCGCCAGTCCAACCTAAAAAATGCCTGTGGTGACGACTTTAGTCGTTGGGTAGTCTCCCTCTTGGGTGCTGTTGCTTGGCGGCGACTGAATATTCTGGACCAGTATCCGTTCAGGAGGTAGACCAGAAACCGGGTTTTTGATGCTCCACGAGCGAGTAGTATTGCTTGCGGATGCTTTCCCGCTGTCACGGAGGTTCTCTCGTACGAAAAACCCGGTTTCTTATCCTCCACGTGAACGCTTACCTGGGCTATACTCCCTCAGAGGTCTTCTCCCAATCTTTCCGAATCAACGGCAGGTAGAGGCGATAGGGCAGAGAGTCTATCCCAACACTACCCCGCACCGGTCCGTGGAGCGTCTCCGTCCCGCCGGTGCTGACGTCGGCCAGCCAGTACCAATAGGTCTGTCCCAGCGTCACGTCCCGGTCCACGTGGACGTAGGCGCTGCCGCCGCCGGTGGCGGGCACGTAGGCGAGGGGCTCCGCGTGAGACAAGTCCTCGTCCAGAGCGCGGTAGGCGCGGAAGCCGACGGTGTCCACCTCCGCAGCCGTGGCCCATTCCAACTGGATGGCCGACTCCTCCGCCACCGCCCGGAAGTAGAGCAACTCGACCGGCGTGGGAATGCCATCGTCCCCACTCTCGCCCCCGATCTCTACCTCGTCGTCGTCCTCGTTGGCCGGGTTGCCGTAGACGTCTATGGCCCCGGTGACGGTGGCCGTGTTGGTCGTGCTGATGATATCGTGGACGACGCGGAAGATGGCGGTGACGAGGAATGATTCGCCAGGGAGCAGATCGCGGTTAAAGCCGTGGGGGGCTGGCCCGGTCAGGTCGTTCCAGGTCAGGAGGCCATCGGCGGCGTCCTGCTCCGGGTACGGCGTGCCATCGTGGAAGCTCAGGTAGTAGGGATCGTACTGGTCCAGCAGCGGTAACAGGCCTATCGCGCTGGGGCCGACGTTGGTGATGGCGATGGTGAAGGTGACGTAGTTGGGCGCCAGGATGTCCGTATCTATACCTGCAATCTCCTTGTCCAGCACCACCGCCGGATATTCGATGACGACGGGCACGTCGCCGGTATCGGTGATGATACCGCCGGGGTGGTGACCCTGCACGATGGCCACGTTGGCATAGGTGCCGGTGAGGGTGGGCCTGGCAGTCACGGCGAAGATGACGCTGCGGCTCGCACCCGGAGCCAACGGCCCGACGTTCTGCCACACCAGCGCCGGCTCGGCGAGAACGTCCGGGTCAGAGGGGCTGCCGGAGCCGGCGACGTAGTGAAAATCAGGAGGGAGCGTGTCGGTGAGCACCAGCGGGTCGAAGATGACCTGACCGGTGTTGGTGATACGGATAGTGTAGGCAATGGGCTGGTCGCGCGCGGCCTCGCCCGGAGCGACTGTCTTCACCATCTCCAGGCCGGGTACTAGCGGTGTGGTCGGTTCTTCGTCGTCGTTGTCGTCGGGGTAATCGTCGGGCGTGTTGCTGCCTACGACGGCAAAGTTGGTGAAGGTCTGCGTGACGTGCGGGCTCACCTGCACCGTCACCGTGAAACGGCGTGTCTGACCGGGGGCCATCGTGCCCAGGAACCAGGTGAGCGGCATCGTGCTGGAAGGCGACGGCGTAGCCCCTATGAACGAGACCTCCGGCGGCAAGGTGTCGGTCAGTACGACTCCCACCGCCTCGCTGGGACCGTTGTTGGTCACCACCAGCGTGTAGGTGAGCGGCGTGCCGACGATGACCGGGTCGGGGTCGTCGGACTTGACCACGGTCAGGTCGGCCCAGGCCTCTACCGGCGTCGTGATCTCGTCTGTATCCGTCAATCCGTCCGTGTCGGTGATGGTGACACTGTTGGTCAACACAACCCAGGCGGCGAGGGAGGCATCCACCTGCACTGCCAGCGTCACCACGCCGCTGTCGGGCGGATTGACGGTGTTCAGGTACCAGGTCACCAGACCGGAGGTTCCGATCGCCGGACCAGCGCAGGAGAGGCCACCGGAGCACGCCTGGTAGGTGCTGCTCTGCGGCACGGTGTCGGAGATGGTAACACCGAAGGCCGGCTCGTTGCCAGTCACATCCCACTCGATGGCGTAAGTCAGCAAACCACCCGCCGTCGCTGGACTTGGCGACGCGCTCTTGCTCACGCTCAGCGCGTGGCCACTCCCGACCGGCGTGGTGATCTCGTCGGTGTCGGTCAGGCCAGAGGTGTCGCTGATCAAGACGGCGTTATGGAGCACCGTTCCCGTCAGCAGCGGGCTGCCCACCAGGACGACCAGCGTGACCAGGCCGGAGGTGGGCGGGTAAGCGTGACCCAGGCTCCACGTGACCAGACCGCCCGTTTCGGAGCAGGGCGATGGGTCGCAGGACTGGTAGGTGGTGCTCTGCGGCACCGTGTCGGAGATGGTGGCCGCCAGCGCCGGTTCGTTGCCGCTGACGGTGTAGGCGATGGTGTAGGTCAGCAGGCCGCCCGCCGCCACGGGGCTGGGGGAAGCGGACTTGCTCAGACTCAGGGCATGACTGCTCTCCACGGGCGTGGTGATCTCGTCGCTGCCGGTCAGGCCGGAGGTGTCGCTGATGGCGACGACGTTGTGGAGGAGCGTGCCACTCAGGATGGGGCTGTCCACCTGCACGACCAGCGTCAGCGCGCCGCTGGCCTGGGTGAGGCCACTCTCCGGCGGCAAAAAGTCGCCCAGTTGCCAGAAAACGAGACCTGTGTTCCCTACGCCGGGGTGGCTGTCGGCTGTCGGTGTTGCGGGGGAGAAGGTGGGGTGCGCGGGGGTGGTGTCGCTCACGACCACGCCATAGACCGGCTCGTCGCCCGTGATAGTGTAGGCAATGGTGTAGGTCAGCAGTCTCCCGGCCTCCACTGGGCTGGGCGCGGCGGATTTGGTCACTGCCAGTGCGTGGGAGGATGTTACCGTGTCTGTGATGCCGGCGGTGTCGCTGACTCTCTGGGTGCAGGTGACAAAGGCTCCGTTGTAGATGGGAGTGCTGTTGGTCAGCGGGACGTTCACTGTGACGGCAAAGGTGAGCGCCAGCGGGGTATTGAGCGGCGGGAGGTTGACCGTCCAGGTGAGCCAGGGCAAACCGTTGTCGTTCCGGCTGTCGCCGCCGACGATGGAGCCGGGCACGTAGGTGGTATGGGCGGGGACGGTGTCGCTGACGACGACGTTGGTCCCGTTGGCGTTGCCGGGGTTGGAGAGGATGAGCGTGGAGGTGAGCCGGGCGCCAGGGCGCAGGTCGCCGCCGTTCCCGTCGGCGCTGGCTTTGACCAGGTGCAGGATCGGCGCACTGCTGACGGGCGTGGTGATCTCGGCGCGGGCGGTCAGGCCGGAGGTGTCGCTGATGGTGACGCAGTTGACGATGTTCAGACCGTCGGTCAACGGTGTGTGCGCCCGCGC
>JAUWOI010000249.1 GCA_030612185.1 Anaerolineae bacterium | reverse complement strand
TGTGAGAATGGGCAGTGTCCCGATCTCGGCGGCAACGTTGATCAGCCCGGCACCGGACAGGGTCTGCATGGCGTCGGAATCGGGAGTTGCGTTCATATCTCCCACGATGACGGTTGAGGAGGCGCCATCCCAGGCGCTGACCAATGCAGACGCCTGCAATTCCCGTATCTCGTAGTCCTTGCCACGGTGGGTAAAATGGGTGTCAATCAAGGTCAGGGTTCCAGCGCCGACGTCTATTTCGGCCACGATGTAACCGCGCAGCAAGAGCAGGTCGTCCGGCGGCAGGGGAAAGGTCTCTGCGTTCACGATCGGGTAGCGGCTGAGGATGGCGTTGCCCCATTGGGCATCGCTGGTCGGGCCGCTGACGTATGGCATGTCCAGTCGTTGGGATAGCCAGGTGAGCATGTCCACACCGCCCCAGATCAGCCCGCCGCGCGAGATTTCCTGCAGACCGACCACGCCCGCCCCGCTCTCCTCGATGACCTTCGCCAGTGCTTCCAGGTCCAGGCGGCCAGCGGTGTTGAAGCCGTTGTGCACGTTGTAGTCCATCACCCGGATGGTGGTGTTGGCCGGGTCCGGCCGGATGGCCTGCGGCCTGTTCCAGGTGAGC
Source organism: Anaerolineae bacterium (assembly GCA_030612185.1). The sequence goes on along the minus strand of JAUWOI010000249.1, from coordinate 6,085 downwards.
GCCAGAGCGAGCGGAGAGAGGAGCAGCAGCAACCCGGCGATGGCGGGCTGGTAATTGGGTGACGCCTCATCTTGACCGGATTGACCGGATTGGCCGCGGCTGGCGATGAGGGCTCCAATCCCGACCAACAGCGCGACCAGCGGCAGCAACACCTGGGCGCGGAAACCGAGCGCGATGTCGTACGTTACGTAGTACAAGAAGGTGAGCAGGGCAAACAGTATCTGCCCGACGCCATTGGCGACCGTGGTGCGGGCCAGCCCGGTCCGAGCCGCATCCCGGCCCAGCCCGGCGAAAAGCATCATCGCCAGGATAAGACTCAGGACCTGTCCTGCAAACAGGAGCAGCGCGCCTGTTATACCGGTCGGTTCGGCATAGGCGAGCGAGCCAATCAACAGCAGTCCGCCGACAATCGCCGTGCCGGAGGTCATCAGGCGGGAGCACACTACCCAGGCCGCGACAGCCAGGCCCAGTGCGTTGCCCAGCACCACCAGCGTACCGGCGGTGGGCGTTTCCCAACCGGTCAGGGCAGAGACGCGGGCGACGTTCTGGTAGACCAGGAACTGCAGGAACAGCCAAGGACCGAGCGCGGTCAGTGCAAGACTGCGCCCCCAACTTCCGTCGCTACCGGTCTGCGGATCGGTTTCAGAGACACCGGCGCGCAGTGCGGCGAATAAGCCAATTGTCAGCAGGGCCACAACCAGTATGGGGATGATGCCGGGCTGCCAGGAGAGGTCCAGCGTGCGCGCGCCGACGTGGATGGCGGTATCGGCGGCCAGGCCAAGCAGAAAGGCGAAGCCGAATTGTGTGGTGCCTTCTACACCCCTGGCTATACCCCTGGCTCTGGCTGTTCCCAGACCGTTGGGGATGAACAAGAGAAACAGCGCCGTCCCGATGGCCGCAAGCGTCAGGTCGAGGCTGGGGGAGGTAGAGACCTGTTCAGCCAGTCGAACCAACCCCACACCACCGGCCGTGATCCAGATTGCCAGCCGTGGCCCGGTCACCCGCCGCACCAGGCCAGCCAGAAAGCCGGTGACGAATATCCCCAGCGCGATGGGGGCCAGGTCAAGCGCGTCTATGCCCTGTGCGTCTCGCAGATAGCCGACGAGGCTGGGGAACAGCATACGGATGAGTTGCAGGCCAAACAACGTGGTCAGGCTGGTAACGGCCCAGCCGTGGGCCTGTTGACGAAGATTGTCGAATGAAGTTGACTTCACTCTCCCCTCCTTTTAGATCAGGTGCAACGCACTTCAGAAAGTGCGTTGCACCTGGCACTTCAGAAAGTGCGTTGCACCTTGCCCACTTATCGGGGAGCCTGCATGCGCTTGCTTAGCCGCCCTGTTCCCAAGCCCAACCCGATGAGCGCCGCCCCGATGATGAGCAATGTGATGGGCATCCCGATTCTGTCGGCGAAGTGTTCAAAGTTCACATAGGTGATCAGGAAGAGAAGGAAGGCCGCTCCGCTATAGAGGAAGGTCTGCGACTGCCGTTTCACGCTGGCAGCGATGAAGGCGATGCTGGTCAGAAACGCTATGCTTTCCATCGCCGTCTTGTGCCAGGTTACAGCGTAGTCTTCCATGGCCGGGAAGAAGGGGGACCCCAGGACGATCAGGGCTCCAAAGATGCGGGATACCACCACCAGCCGCTTTCTCTCCCTCGCTCGCAGCCACTCCGAGAGCGCCAGAAATAAGCCGCCAGGCACCAGGCCGACCATCAAGTTGCGCCAAGGGTTGAGGGGCGGAAAGGTCTCCTCCAACCAGATAAGAAACGCAAAAAACGCGGCGCTGCCGCAAAGATGGAAAGCGACGCTCTGGGCGATGCTGGGAACCAGCACGAAGGCAACTCCAGCCACACCTGTCGCCAACAGACAGGCCACCAGGACCAACAAAGGCACCTCGGTGATGAGTTCCAACTCATAGAAGGTCACCCCGGAGACTAGCCCGCTCAGCAAGCAGCCCCCCAGCCACAAGGCCTGCGCCCCCCGCCTGAGCCGCGCACGCTCCGAACCGCGCAGCCGCCAGCCCAGCGCCAGCATAACAACTGTGGGTAAGAGCACCGAGAGTATCCTGCCTGTGCTCCCCAGTGTCCTCCAGTTCAGCCCCACCAGGAAGGCCAGCGCCAGGAAGATGACCAGGCTGCCGAGATAAACAAAGATCTCATCGGCTTTCACCCGGCGTGTCGTCACCGATACCGTTGCCCTCTCTGTTTCCCTCCGCTTCAAGGCCTCGGCCTGCTCAGGGGAGATCAATCCTTCTCCCACCCATTCCTCGATCTTGCTCAGTAGAAATTCATGTTCGTCCATTGGATGCTCCTTTGGCCGCTGCCATTATAGCCCGTCCAGCCGCACCATCAACAGCGGCACGAGCATCTCCTCCTGCGTCAGGCTGCCGTGGTGGCTGTGGATTGGCACTTTCTCCTCCTCGACGATGAGACGGCTGTCGTTCCGCGCCAGGAGCAAGAAGTCGCCCAGGCGGGCCCGCAACTCGGGGGTGGGCTTCTCGGGGCCAAAGAGTCCCGCCGCCAGTGCCTGTTCCATCTCCACGAGCAGGAAGCGGTCGGGCAACCGCTTGGTGACGTAGGTGCGCAGAGTCTCGGCCTGGCCGGGGCGGACGTAGAGATAGGCGGCACGTGGCTCGCCGGCCGGGGGGAGGAGCAGCGTCTGCTGGAGGACCGGGTGGTCGGAGAGACGCACGGCCCGCTCGGGCGGCGTCGCGGTCTGGCCGTGGTCGGCCGTGATGATGAGCAGTGCTCCCTCTCGCGCCACCGTTGGGAGGGGGGCCAAGAAGTCCTCCTCAAATGAGCGGGCCAGGTGGCGCAGTTCGGCCTGGTAGCGCTCTCCATCCGGGCCGTAGAGGTGAGCGATGGTGTCGGTGTTACCCCAGTAAGCACTGGCGAAAAGCGGTTTTCCCCGTCGCTCGATGAGTGTGCGGCGCAGGTTGATCCACATGTCGATGAATCCGACGTGGCCCTGAACGCTCGTCATTCCACGCAGGAAGATGCGGGTGAGGCCGTCTCCGATGAAGGGCAGGTGGGTATGGGCGACGGCCTGTACGTCGTTGGCGGTCAACTGCTGTGCCAGGCTGGGCACGGTGACGAACTCCTCCGGCTCCCAGTCCCAATTCAGCAGTTCCTCAGACTGTCTATGGGCAGCCGGGGAGAGATGCAGCATATTGGCCAGCACTCCCTGATCGGAGAGCAGCAGTTTGGTGCCGAGGAAGCCGTGGCCGAGCGGCGTCTGCCCGGTCCAGAGCGTTGTCAGCGCGGCGACGGTGGTGGAGGGAAAGACGGAGGTGAGAGGGACGATCCGGCCTGCCTGGGCCAATCGGCGGAAGGCGGAGTCTTCCTCAGATAGCATGCGCCGGAGGTGCAAGTAGCCCACCGCATCGAGGATGACGAGCACGACGCTCCGCACGCCCGTCGCCAGGTCGGCCCAGAGGTGGGCGGGGAGCGGCGGCGCACCGCTTGATAGTTCCACGTCCAGCAACCCAGCGATGGTGGCGGCGAGGTTGGCGATGGAGTAGCCGCTGTAGTGGGGCAGGATGAACTCCTCCGGCAGATATTCCGCCAGGCCGGGGATGGGGCGTGAGTGTGGGGGGGCTTCGGTTTGGGTTCGGAGATCGGGATTGGGGATTCGGGAATCGGGAATCGAGTTTCTTTTCATCTCACAGCCCGTAAATCCCGGTGTACTTCTCCTGCAGGTAGGCCAGGAAGGGGGCGGCGCTCATCTCCCCGCCGGTGACGCGCTTCACCAGTTCAGTGGGCGTGAACTTCTTGCCGTGTGTGTGGATGTTGTCGCGCAGCCAGGCCAGCAGCGCGTCGAACTGCCCCCGCGCGATCTGCTCCGGCAGGTCGGGCATCTCCTCCAGTGCCTGATTGTAGAATTGCACCGAGAGCAGGTTCCCCAGAGCGTAGGTGGGGAAGTAGCCCATAGAGCCACCGGACCAGTGAACGTCCTGGAGCACGCCCTGCGCATCGTTGGGAGGTCTGATGCCCAGGTACTCCTTCATTTTCGCGTTCCACGCCTGCGGCAGGTCAGCCACCGCCAGCCGTCCCTCCAACAGTTCCTGCTCCAATTCGAAGCGCAGGAAGATGTGCAGGTTGTAGGTAACCTCGTCGGCTTCGACGCGGATTAAGGAGGGCTCGACCTTGTTGATGGCCCGGTAGAAGGTATCCAGGTCTACCCCCGCCAGTTGTTGGGGGAAGAACTTGCGCAGTCTGGGCAAGTAGTGGGTCCAGAAGTCCCGGCTGCGGGCGACGATGTTCTCCCAGAGACGGGACTGGGATTCGTGGACGCCGAAGGAAACGCCGTCAAATAGCGGGGTGCGGCCGATTTCGATACGCATCCCCTGCTCGTAGAGCGCGTGGCCTCCCTCGTGTACGGTACCGAAGAGGGCGGACTGGAAATGGTCTGGCAGGATGCGCGTGGTGATACGCACGTCGTGGGGTGAGAAACCAGTGGTGAAGGGGTGGGGGGAGCGGTCCTGCCTCCCGCGCTCGAAGTCGAAGCCCATGTCCCGCAGCACAAGCAACCCGAAGTCCCATTGGGCCTGCTCGGGATATTCCTGACCGAAGATCGTATCGTCTACGGGCTTGCCGCGCTCGGTGATGGCCTGGACGAGAGGGATCAGGCTGGTCTTCATCTCCTCGAAAACCTGCGCCACCTGGGCCGTCTTCATCTCCGGCTCGTACCGGTCCAGAAGGGCGTCGTAAAGGCAGTCCGCGTACCCCAGCGCCTCGGCGTACTGGATGCTGAGGTCCACGACGCGTTCCAGGTGTGGCCGGAAGTGGGCGAAATCGGACTCGGCGCGGGCCTGTTGCCAGGCCTCGAAGGCCAGCGCGAAGGCGCGGGCGCGCTCGGCTACGAGCGATTCTGGCACGCGGCGCAGTTTTTCGTACTCGCGCCGGGCCACGCGCACCAGGCTGGCATCGTCGGAGTCGTGGGGTAGGCCGGCGGTCTCGGCGGCGGCCTCCTCAATCAGTTGGCCGGTCTCGTCGGCCACGAAGAGGCTATGGGCGAGGGCTGTCACCGTCGCCAGGTGGTGCGCGCGGGTGTCGCTGCCGCCGGGGGGCATGTTCACCTGCTGATCCCATCCCAGGACAGCAGCGGCGGCGCCGAGATCTGATACCTGTGCCAGGCGTTCTTTTAGTTGTTCAAGGCTAGTGCTCACGTTTGCCTCCTTATTGTCTTGGTCGTTTATAATATCTGCTCAGTGTGCAACGAACACGCACCACTCTAGTATCGTCTCCGCCACCGGAAGAGCATCAATACCGGCTCCTTCCATTAGCACGCCGCGTGGCGTGGGATGTGCCTTCGCCTGGCATGCGTTGGCTACGTCCACCTGCCAGCCAGCCGAGGCGAAATGCTCCAGCGCCGAACGGCGGAACAGTAGTGCAGATAGCCCTGCCTGGCGAATTATCGCTGCGTTGGCTTCGTCCTTCTCTGGAAAGAAGTGTGAGATGGCCAGGAAAGTCCCGGCGACAATGCGTCGTAGTTCTTGTAGCAGATCGCCGGGTTGCTCAATATTGGGCAACTGGCTATCTACCTGTTCCCAGAGGTCATTGCGTGGCAGATCCGGCGTGAGAAAAAGACCGATGCCTTCGCGGACAGGATAGGTAGCAGCGCACGCCACGCAATGTGCCTCTGCCTTCTCAATGCGATTCCCACGGCGCTCGGTGACGGTCCAGGCTAGTTCGCCGTGACAAACCGGACATTCCAGCATTTCGATCAGATAACTGTGCATCTTAATAGAGGATTATACAACAGGCTGCGGGGAATACCAAATTGGGGGAGAGACGAGCGCCGCCGTGCAGGGCGCACAGCAATTCCCGTTTTGGCGTCAAGACCTGACAGGTTTCCACGAATTGGGCAAAAAACCTGTCAGGTCTGATCATACCGGGACGCGAAGCCGAAGGCATCGTTGTTGAAGTAGGCGTAGACTCGCCGGCCTTCGTATAGCCATTCCTGGATACGTGCACCCCAAGATTGCAGCCCTGCGCGTCCATACCGTCTCCCATAGACCACCGCAGAGCCGTGGAAGCGGAGGTAGACGACATCGCCGGTGACCCAGGTGGGGCAGGGGGGGGGCAG